>JAYUYI010000639.1:0-3016 GCA_043752545.1 Thermoleptolyngbya sp. | reverse complement strand
GCTGGGTAGAATACTTTCCCGATTTAATTTGCAGTGAGATGCTCAGTACAGTCGCGGAGAGTACCAGTACAGGTCAGCGGTTGTACCAAGTCGCTCGTAAAAGCTTTTTAATGTTTTCAGCTCAAGTCGAAATCTACCTACGAGTATTTGAGTCGATTCGAGATACGACCGGCTATCAGATTCGGTTTTGCCTGGAGCAGGTGGAAAAAGGTAGCTTTCGAGACTTTTCGGCAGACTTAAAGCTGCAAAATTGCGGGTCTGGAACATTACTGACCTATTCTGTGCAGGCGATCCCAACTATGCCAATGCCCGCTACGTTGATCCAAGAAGCTATTCGGCTAGATTTACCCACCAACATGCAGCAAATGCGTCAAGTTTTGTGCGATCGCCCTGGCCAATAAGTGGCAAGAGGCTCTCTAGTTTCGAGGTTGAAGTGGCCTCACTCCTAAACCTGATCCGTCAACTATCTGCCAACTATCTGCTGGTGTGTGACGCATTTAAGCGCCTTAGACAACAGTAAACTCACTAATTCACTAAAATCCTGTATTCCCTGCTCAGTAGGTAATGCAGGATTTTAAGCTATTTTAGCGGGTTAGAATCAGCCATTACCCATCTTGACGGCAGCCAGCTCGCATCATATATACAGTTAGGAATCAGAATGAAATTAAGTTCCTAGTTTTGAGTTTTGAGTTGACCGCCTCGCTCAACGCTCAAAACTAGGAACTTAAAACTCATTCATTTCTGAGTTGGATCGTCCCCAAAAATAGCTCGTTGGTTTTTACCAATGTGTGGCCGTGTCGGTTGCGCTTTTCTGTTCCTCCCTGTTGATTTTCCCTGTTGCGTTCATCATCATGCAGAATTACTTGCGTCTACTGATTGCCTTGGGATTCCTCTGTGCTAGTCAGCTACTGTCCACGGCTCTAATGCCTGCTCTCGTGCAGGCCGCTGAACCTTTGCCTGCTACCGATCCATCCACCACCGAGCCAGCTCAGTCGGCTTTGCACTCAACTGGCGATCGCGTTAGTAGCCGCGCTGTCGAGCGCCTCAGCCAGATGTTTTCACCCCAAATTCAAGCCACCATCAATGCCTGCCAAACCCGAGGTAAGGTGAATGTGATGGCAGGAGCCACACCTCAGGGCAGCGTCGTCTGTGGAGATGGTTCGCCTGAAGCTACGGTGGCCTATAGCAACTACATCGAAACGGTATCCGATATTTTGGCAGCTAGCAGTCTAGTTGGCTTTCGAGCCGTATTGCAGGCCGACCCGCGCCTAACACCTGAGCTGCTGAGAACGGCCTTCTCTAGCCCCGAAGGGGTGCAGCTCCTGCGCAGTGCCATTCAGGTTGCAATTACGCAAAGCGATTTTCTGCCAGCTACAGCTACAGAATCGACCACCATCTTGGCCGACTCTGTTCTAGAACGGCTGAGAGCGAGTTTGCAAGACTCTACCTCCTTAAATACGCTGCTGGGCACCCCCGACCAATACAGCAGCGTAGTCAGTCAGTTTTGTATGGCTCCCGGCATGTCGGTCGAGCAGGCCAAAACTGCCGTGCCGGAGCTGAACTCCCTACAGCTCTATGCTATCTGCATCCAGGAGTCGGGAGTGGCCAGCGAAGTATTACGGATGGGGCAATAGTCAGCTTGTGGTGTTTGTTTTAACGAATGATGACGGCATTGATGCGCCAGGAATTTGGGCACTGCAAGCGGCACTCAAACTGGCACTGGGCGATGCGGGTATAGTCGTTGCGCCCCAGGCGCATCACTCAGGCTGTAGCCACCAAGTGACCAGTAATCGCCCCATACAGGTCATTCAGCGAGCAGTGGGGGAATATGCGATCGCCGGAACGCCTGCCGACTGCACCCGATTGGCACTGCGTCACCTCTGCCCTGAAACCAAGTTTGTGCTGTCGGGGATCAATGCTGGCGGGAACCTGGGAGCCGATGTGTATGTGTCGGGCACTGTGGCGGCTGTGCGCGAAGCGGCGCTCAATCGGGTGCCGGGGATGGCATTTTCTCACTTCATGCAGCGAGGACGGACGATCGACTGGGAGGTGGCCGCTCGCCTTGCCGCCAAGGTATTGGATGCCGTGCTGGCTTTACCCTGCAAACCGGGCACCTTCTGGAACGTTAATTTGCCCCATTTGCCGCCCGACGCACCCGATCCTAACCTCGTGTTTTGCCCACTTTGTACCCAACCCCTACCGAATGAATTTCACATTGAGGGGGACTCTTTCATGTATGCCGGAGACTATCCTACCCGCGCCCGTGACCCTGGTGCCGATGTAGACGTGTGCTTTGGCGGCAACATCTCAATCACCGAAATTCGGCTATGGGATCTGTGATACGGTGAATTTTAGAGGTTATGTCACAGATTGGTTCGCCGTTTAGGGGGGTACGATGCGCGTTTTGATCATGGGGGGTACGCGGTTTATTGGTGTGTATCTAACGCGAATTTTGGCGGCACAGGGGCATGAGGTTGTGCTGTTTAATCGCGGCAATAAACCTGTGCCTGTCGCCGGGGTACAGCAAATTCAGGGCGATCGCACCGACCCGCTGCAACTCAAAACCAAGCTGGCGAACGAGTCCTTTGATGCGGTGTTCGACAACAACGGTCGAGAGCTAGGGGATACGCAGCCGCTGGTAGAACTGTTTAAAGGTCGGATTCAGCACTTTGTCTATGTCAGTTCGGCTGGAGTATACCTCAAATCTGATCAGATGCCCCATGTAGAAGGGGATGCAACCGACCCCAAAAGCCGCCATAAGGGCAAGTTTGAGACGGAAGCCTACCTAGCACAGCAGGGTGTGCCCTATACCTCGATTCGTCCGGTCTATATCTACGGGCCGCAGAACTACAACGACCTGGAAGCCTGGTTTTTTGACCGGATTGTCCGCGATCGCCCCCTGCCGATTCCGGGCGATGGCATGGCAATGACGCAGTTTGGTCACTGTAAAGATTTGGCAGCAGCGATGGCTGCTGTGTTGGGCAATGCTAGTGCCATAGGGCAAATTTATAACGTG
>JAYUYI010000638.1:0-16133 GCA_043752545.1 Thermoleptolyngbya sp. | reverse complement strand
GGAGCGATCGCGATCGCTGGCACCGTCTGCCCAATCAGACCGCTGTACTCGGCATGATCTGCCTGGTGGCTGGGGTGGTGCTGTATGGGGTACAGTTACCCGATGCGCTTAACCTCTCGTTGCCGCTGGTGCTGCTGGGGCTATGCCTCTGGCTGAAGGGGATTCCTGGGGTGCGGCTGCTAGGGTTTCCGCTGTTGCTGGTAGCATTGGCCACACCCACTCCGATTCCCTATTTGCTCACTCCCTATACGCTGCCGCTGCAACGCCTGATTGCGTTAGTGGCAGGGTTAATTTTGATGCAGTTTGGCATGGAGGTGCGGGTAGAGCAGATTTACCTGTTTGTGAATGGGCAGATTGTTGAAATTGCGCCCTATTGTGCCGGTCTAAAAATGCTGTTTGCCAGCTTTTATATGGGGCTGATTTTGCTGCACTGGACGGGAGCTTGGGCGTCTCGCCTCAAAACCACTACCTTCCTCATCGGTGTATTGCTGGTCAGCACGACGGCAAATATTATTCGCAATACGCTGCTGAGCTACTTTCACGGGACTGGGCGATCGCAGGCGTTTGACTGGCTGCATGAAGGCTGGGGCGGCGATCTCTATTCGGCCTGTGCGCTAGGGCTGCTGGTGTTTTTGCTGCGGGGGATTGAATGGGCGATCGCCACTTGGAGTCCGCGTACTGCTAGTTCTGATTTCATTCCTGACTAAACCCGTTGCCCATTCTTCTAGTCCTATGGTTTCGTCTCCTTCGTCTCGGCAGGTTCAAATGGTGCGGCTGTTGGCAGCAATTTTTGTGCTGGCGATCGCCCTGACTCAGGCACTGCCCCACTACCTCACGGGTGAATGGGCCTGGACTCATCCTCCCCATGTAAAACAGCTAGAACAGTTGCAGGCACTGCAAAAGCAAGGGCTAAGGGTGCCAACCTGGCAGCCGTTAAGTCAGGAGGTGATGCGCCTTGGGGGGCATCGCTGGTCGGTGCAGCAACTCGTGGCTCCTACTCCCCAACTGCCGACCGCAGATATGACCGTGGTGCTGATGTTGCGGCCTCAGTTAGAAAATACAGATCAACCCCAGATAGATTGGGTTAACATTGGCAGTGAGTTTGGCTGGACAGCCGACGGCGATCGCTGGATTGAATTCTCAGCGCCAGCGCCTTCGGGTCGTTCTACCCTCGTTCAAGCCCGCTTCTTGCGGTATTGGGATCACAGTCAGACCTATGCTGCTGTGCAGTGGTATGCCTGGTCTAATGGCGGTAGCGCCAACGCTAGCCGCTGGTTTTGGGCTGATCAGGTGAGCCAATGGCGCGATCGCCAACGGATGCCTTGGGTAGCGGTGAACCTGTTGATCCCGATCGAACCATTAGGAGAGTTAGACGCGACGCGGGCGATCGCCCAGTCGCTCGGACAAACGGTGCAGTCTACGCTTTTGGCAACCATGCTTCCCTCCTCTACCCGATTGTCACCTTGAGCCGATGTTTTATGTCTATACTCTTCAAGGGTTCTCAGCTTAGAATGGCGGCTCTGCTGCTGGGTCTATTGCTGGGATATGACGGGGTGGGCACGACATCCCTAGCGCTGGCGCAGACGACGGTGCCGATTCCGGTTCCTGCGCCTACGCCTGCTCCTACCCCTACCACTCCTGAACCTGTTGTCAAACCCCCTCAGCGATCGCCCCAACCCAATCCCAGTCCCGGACGATCGGGCAATCTAGCACCGCCCAGCGTCGAATTCAATCGATATCGGCTAGGCCCGGGCGATTCTCTGTTTATTAGCGTCCTCCGCTTTCCCGATCTAAGCTTTCAAGGCACCGTTGACCTAGAAGGAAACCTACTAGTGCCGCTGGTGGGGGCGTTGCGGCTAGAGGGGTTAACCCTAGAGCAGGCTCGAGGACGGCTACGCCAGGAATTGGATCAGTTTGTGGTCGAGCCGCAAGTCGATCTGATTTTGATCGCTCAGCGTCCCGTACGGGTTACTGTGCTGGGTCAAGTTTCTAGACCTGGTCTCTATCCCTTGGAGAGTCCGCAGCTAGCCTCGGCTCTGGCGGCGTCGGGGGGAACCACCAGTCAAGCCAATCTGCGCAACGTGCGCATTCGTCGAGTGGCACCCAATGGCGTCGCGGCCGAACGTCCAGTTGACCTCTACACGCCGCTGAGAAATGGCACCGCTGTACCCAATATTCGGCTAGAAGACGGGGACACCGTCATTGTGTCGGCTTTAACCACCGCCGAACGCACTACCTATGACACAACGCTAGTGGCGCGCTCGACGCTGTCTCAGCCCCAAATTAATGTCCGTGTATTAAATTATTCCAACAGCCTCGGCGGTAGTCGCAGCAGTCGGGCGATCGCCAATGTGGTGTTACCCAATGGCAGCGACTTTGTGGATGCTCTGGTTGCCATTTCCCCAAACCCCGACACCGCCAACTTTCGAGACATTGCCCTAATTCGCTATGATCCAGACCAAGGTCGAGCCGTTACTCAAGAATTTAACGGCAGACGTGCCCTGCGTGGCGATTCTACCGAAAACCCAATCCTGCAAAACAACGATGTTATTATCATCGGGCGCAACGTTATCAGCCGCATTACCTACACGCTCAATACCGTGACCCAGCCATTTCGCGATGTGTTGGGGTTTCTGCTGTTTTTTGACACCATCAGCGACAGTGCCGATAATTTGTTTAATCCCTAGCCCTTTAACCTCAGCTGCTCCGCTCCTCAGCCACTCAGCCACGTCACGGGATAAAATTTCCTGAAAAGTTAGGCGCTAGCCGGAGAACTGAGTAAGGTAGTATCAGCCAGCTCATCTATAGGTTCCCCCTATGGCTTTACCTATTGTCAAGCGATATCTCGTAGCCCTTGACCGACACAAGTGGGCAGGCTTAGCGGGTTTGGCACTGGTTATGGGGTTGTCGGGCGTTGCCGCACTACAGCCTGCCCCCCCAACGAGCTATGCGTCGCGTGGGACATTGAGCTATGTTGCTCCTCCTGTTACGGTTAGCCAAACCAGTACCGCCCTGCAGCAACAGGCGCAGGGTTTAACCGCAGAAGCGCTGCTGTCTGACTTTGTCGTCGAAACGGCGGCACAGATCCTCCAAGCGCAGCAGATTCAGCTAGATGCTCGTACCCTCCGGCGTCATGCTGGGGTGGAGATCAACCCTAACGCTGGAAAAAGCGATAAGAATGATCAAGACGAGAATTTGCCGGGGTTGCGGGTATTGGTCACCTATCAAGACCCCAATGATAAAATCGCCCAAGCGGCAGTAGCGGCATTGATGCAGGCGATCGTTGAGCAAAGTCGCCTGTTTAATACTCAGCAGATCAGCAGAATTATTGAGAATTTAAACCAGCTTTTGCCCAACGTCACTCGGGAACTGCGACTGGCGGAGAGTGAGTTAGAGCGCTACATTCGCGTCGAAGGGCCTACCATTCAAGCGGCAGAGGATGGCCAACTCGTTGGAGCGATTACGGGTAGCCAGCAGCAGCAGCGCCAGATTCAGCTTGATTTGGCCACCATCTCCGCTCAAATTCGCAGTTTGGAAACGCGCTTGGGTTTATCTGCCGATCAAGCATATACGTCTTCTGCACTTAGCGCTGACCCAATCATTGCCGATTTACGGATTAAGCTTTATCAAACTGAGGCGCAAATACAGATCTATGCTCCAACCTTGCGACCTCGACACCCGGCCATGCTAGAGCTAAAAAATCAGCAGCAGGCGTATGAAGCGCTGTTGCAGCAGCGAGTCACTGAGGTGATTGGGGGCAACCTGCAAGCGGCTCCGCTGGGCAATGTGAGTGTCATTCGTCAAGAAAGTAGCCTCGACCCAGCTCGGCAAGCCTTGGCCAATACGCTGGTGGGGCTACAAACTCAGCGTGAGACGCTGGAGCAGCAGCTGACAGCACTGGCGGCGGCAGAGCAGCAGTCACGTCAAGCCTACGGTGCCATTCCTAACAAGCAGCTAGAACAATCTCGCTTAGAGCAGCAGGTGACCCTAAAGCGGAATTTTTACGACCAGATTCAGGCTAAGTTAGCTGATGTCACGCTGGCGGCTGAAGAAACGGTGGGCAGTTTAGTGATTTCGCAGCCCCCGCAGACCGATTTGGCGACTGAGTCTAGCCGCAATAGCCTGGTGATTTTGTTGGTAGGTGGGGTAGTGGGACTGCTGGTGGGCGGTGGGCTGGTGCTGCTGCTAGATTCACTAGATGCGACGTTCCACACGCTACAAGATTTGCAGGCGGCTCTGCGGCGACAGGAAGTGCCTGTATTGGGGCTATTGCCGTTGCTACCGTCTGAGCTGGCGGTGGAGGGGCTGCCGCTTGTAATGGTAGCCGATTCGCCTGCGGTAGAGCCGTATGAGCGGTTACGGGGCAATTTACGCCGTGCCATTGGCAGCAAGGCTATTAAGGTGGTGCTACTCACTAGCTTGGTAAGCGGTGAGGGGAAGACGGTGTCGGCCTACAATTTGGCGATCGCCTCTGCTCGGGCGGGCAAACGCACCTTGCTGATTGAAGCAGATTTGCGATCGCCCTCTCAAGCCAAAGCCTTGCAAGTGGAGCCTGCTGGAGACAGCCTTCAAGAACCGCTGCGTTACTATGGCAAGGCCGAATTTAGCCTGGTGCCCATGATCGAGAATTTATATGTGTTGCCTAGCCCTGGGCCGCAGCGGCAGGCCGCCGCTATCCTAGAATCGAGCGAAATGAAGCGCATGTTGGAAGACGTGCGGGGGCGGTTTGATTTAGTCGTAATCGACACGCCACCCTTGAGTCGTCATAACGATGCGCTGTTGCTCGAACCCCATACTGACGGCCTAATTTTAGTCACCCGCCCCGACTATACCGAAGACGGGTTGCTCACCGAGGCGATCGATCAATTCATTGAATCGGACGACATCCAATTTTTGGGAGCCATTATTAACGGCACAGATGCACCGCCTAGATCCTCGGCACCACCCGACGATATTGATACACAGTTCGGGCTAGATGATGTCGAAACTCCTGAAGATTACGACAAAGACTATAGCCAAGCGCCCAATACTGCTACCGAGCTAAACCCGCCTTCCTCGCTTAACTTGACCCGCACAGGCAAGTAAAAACCAGGGCTATGGTGGGTAAACGTTAATCCAACGGGATCGTAAACACCCAGTCTTGATAGCGGCGATCGCGGTTTTCAGTAATGGTAGTAAGCGCCTCTCGCAGCTGATCGGTCACCGGGCGGTGGGTGGAGTATTTGTAGTTTTCAATCCGACTGATGGGCGTAATCCGCGCCGCCGTGCCGCTTAAAAATACTTCATCTGCAATAAATAGTTCAGACTTATCCACCGGGCGTTCCACTACCTCAATGCCCAAATCTTTGGCCACGGTAATGATGCTATCGCGGGTGATGCCTTCCAGCACATCTTGATCAAACCCAGGCGTAATCAGCTTGCCTCGGCGCACCACAAAAATATTCATCCCAGAGGCTTCGCTCACCTTACCTTGAGAATTCATCAAAATCGATTCATCAAAGCCAGACTCAACGGCCTCTGTCTTGGCCAACGACGATGTGATGTATGCGCCGCTGATTTTGCCACGTAGGGGCAGACTGCGGTCTTCTTGCCGATACCAAGAGCTAATCCGGCAGCTCACCCCATCGGGAGACAGGTAGTCACCTAGCTCTAACCCGTAGACAAAGAAATCTTTTTCCACATTGTGCAGCCGAGGCGCAATTCCTAAGTCAGACGTATAAATAAATGGCCGAATATAAAAAGATTTGTCTGGACTGTTCTTTTTCACAAAATCGGTAATGACCTGCTGAATTTTGTCGGCAGAAAGGTCAAAGTGCATGAAGCGAGCGCTTTGGCTGAGACGTTGACAGTGGCGATCGAGCCGGAACAAGAGAATCTGGCGGGGGTTTTGAGGATCGGGAATGCCACGCAACCCACCAAATGCGCCAGTTCCATAGTGCAAGGCGTGGGTGGCGATTGAGATATTGGCCTCACCAAACGGAACAAATTTATTTTGAAAGTACGCAGTCGGCAGAAAATTATGCATGATTGCTATGGTTCAAGGACGGGTGAATCAGGCAGGACACAATTAATCGGATTGAGCCTAATGGTTAAGCCTAAGTGTTAGCGGGCGATCGATGCAAGTGGTCTGACTTGACGACAGCTATTCTTTTAGGGTTTGAATAGATTAGGTAGGATTTGAATAGATGAGGGTTAGCCCTTTCAGAGCGAGATCGGCAAACTTGGCATGGAGTAGGATGTGATGGAAAAGACGTTACATCAGCCTAGGTAAAGATCAGGTGGTGAAAATAAGTAGTTATAACAATATGTAAGTAGTTATGGCGATATATAAATGTGACGATATTGTAAAACCAGCAGTGTAGAACTAGTGCAAAAAGGCAGGGTGATTACAGTGGCGATCGCATACATATAGTGAGGAGAATAAATAGGGCGGATGAATCAAGCAGACGACAGCAAGCTCAAGCTCATGGTTGTAGATGACGAATCTGACAACTTAGACTTGCTTTACCGCTCCTTTCGACGAGACTTCGAGGTTTTCAAAGCCGATAGCGCCCTCACTGCCCTAAAAATTCTTAGCCAAGAAGGAGAGATGGGCATTATTATCTCTGACCAACGTATGCCTAAAATGAGCGGCACCGAATTTTTAAGCCGCGCCGCCACTCAATATCCCGACACGATTCGCATTTTGTTGACTGGCTATACCGATGTAGAAGACTTAGTCAATGCAATCAATGCAGGGCAGGTGTTCAAGTACATTACCAAACCCTGGAACCCTGCCGCGCTAGAAACTATTGTTCGGCAAGCTGCCGATACCTATCGGGTTGTCAAACGGCGTACCAATGCGCTGCACGCTGCTTTGCGGCGAGAATCGATTTTCAACACCGTGACAACAGCGACCCGAGATGTTCTGGACTACCAGATCATGTTGAACCGGATTGTAGAAACCCTGACGCTCACGTTTGGCGCAGATGCATGCAGGCTAGACCCAATTGTCTTCGAACCAGAAGATTGGCCTGAAAAGACGTTGGCAAAAGGGGAACACAGTTATCGCCTTGCATCCGAATCGGTTTGCTTTACCAACCCTAGCCGCGAAGTTCCTGAACTGCCCAGCAACTCAGCTGACATCGTCTTTTCAGCCCTAGAGAGTCGGCAGATTCAACGGCTCGAATCACTCCAACCCTCGCTGAGCCGACTTGTGGTTCCCCTCACCTTCCAGCAAAAAGCCCTAGCCGTTGTCACCCTCTATCGGCACGACCCGCTCCAGCCTTGGGACGAGAGTGACATTAGCTTGATTCAAGAAGTGGCCGAGCGGGTATCGCTAGCTGTGTTTCAAGCAAAACTTTACCAGCAAACTCAACAGCAAGCTGAGCAAATACAGGCCGAACTGGACGTTGCCCGCCAAATCCAAACAAATTTGCTGCGGCAAAAGCTGCCTGAATTAGACACCGTGCGGATTCAAGCCTGTTGCCAACCTGCCCGTGCGGTTGGTGGCGACTTCTTTGAAGTCTACGTCCATCCCCAAGGCGATATCTGGGTTGGGGTCGGTGATGTGGCGGGCAAGGGGGTGCCTGCGGCTCTATTTATGGCAAGCGCTATTTCTGTTCTACGGCGCGAGCTTTCGCAAGAAACCCCTCCCTTACCCAACATCATCCTCCAAAACCTTAATAGCAGCCTGTTCGATGACTTAGTTACCAGTAACCGCTTTATTACGATGGTATTGGCCTGCTACAGCCCCTCTAGCCACACGCTAGTCTATGCCAACGCTGGACATATCTATCCCTTGATTTGGTCTAAACCTTTGGTTCCCCTTCCCGTCACTGATGCTGCCGAAACTCTTCCCGAACCCACCTATCTCAAAGCGCGCGGGGTGCCGTTAGGCATCTCCGCTCTGTGGCAAGCAGAGACCGGCGCTGTCACCCTCGCCTCGGGTGACGTGTTTTTACTCACCAGCGACGGCATCACTGAAGCTCGACCGGGGCGAGACGATGCCGTCGCGCAGGGTGACCAGACGATGTTGCGGCAAAGTGGGCTATGGCAGCTGTTAGTACAGCATGAAGCGCTCAACCTAGCAGAGCTATTGGCCAACGTTCAGGCTCACAGCAAGATCCAGGAAGACGACCAAACCATACTCTCGCTTGAGGTTCTTTAGCAGATGAGAAGCGAATTACATATCCCCAGCGACCTCAAGTTTCTGAGCGTGGTAGAAACCTGGCTCTTAAGTTCCTTGGAATTAGAATTAAGCGATCAAGTCGATTGGAAACAGCAGTCTAATCGGCTGCGGTTGGTTTTAGTAGAAGCATATTCCAACGTAGTCCGCCATGCCCATCGGGATCAGCCTAATTTGCCTGTGCTGATTCGCCTAGAGCTAAGGGATCGAGATATTCATCTAGAAATTTGGGATCATGGTCGAGGGTTCGATCTGTCTACCTATTTGCCGCCTGCTCCCGATGACCAGCAAGAAGGGGGCTATGGCTGGCTGATTCTCAATCGGCTGATGGACAGAGTGGAATACCGTTTGCAGATTGAAGGGCGAAATTGTCTGATGATGCAGGCTACTTTGCCAGAAAAAGCGCCGATAGACGCTTAGGTGACTCTTAAAGCGGCCTAGAAATTTGCCCAGAAATTTGATGTAACTCGTTGCGGGGAGAACCCGACGATACGATCGCCCTTTGCTTTATTGCTGTAAGCTTTTTTGGGAGACGTATGAGTAACAAAGATTTATGAGAATCGTAGCTCTTGTTCCAGGGGGAATTGGCGATCAAATTCTGTTTTTTCCAACCTTGGACGATCTAAAGCGCACCTATCCCCAGGCTGAGATCGACGTAGTCGTGGAGCCGAGGGCTACGAGTGCTTATCGCGTGAGTAAATCTATCAACGATACTATTTCGTTTGATTTCAAAGACAACAACAGTCCAGCCGACTGGGCCAACCTCTTAGGGGTGCTACGCGATCGCTACTACGATGTAGCTCTGGCATTGGGTCAGCGCTGGGGAGTGGGGTTCTTGCTATGGCTGACGGGTACCCCCACCCGCGTTGGCTATGAAAGCAGCCTTGGCAATTTGTTTTTGAGCCAATCGGTACCGCTTAAAACCGAGCAATATGCCGCTCAGATGTATCACGATTTAGTAACAGGATTGGGCATCACGACGCCTTGCCCTGATTTGGCTGTTAGCATCCCTAAAAAAGACTTAGAGTGGGCCGAGTCTGAGCAAAAACGCTTAGGCATTCCGGGTGGAGGATATGTCCTGCTGCACGGTGGTTCTAGCCAGCTGGCCAAACTGAAGGGGATTGACAAAATCTACCCAGTAGAAAAATGGCAAGCCATTATCCAAGATTTTCAGCAAAAGCAGCCTAATTTGCCGCTTGTCGTTGTTAAAGGGCCAGAAGATCAAGATTTTGTGAACACGTTGTCTCAGGCTTGTCCCGGCCTTGTCGTCACCTCGCCTCCCGATATTGGCAAGCTAGCCGCCATGATTGCGGGCGCAAACCTGATGCTGTGTACCGACAGTGCTCCGATGCACCTAGCCGTTGCCCTTCAGGTCTATACCTTGGCGCTGTTTGGCCCGACCGATCCGGCCAAGCTATTGCCCGCTAGTGACAAATTTATTGGCATTAAGTCGCCTACCGGAAATATGGCAGATATTGACCCGGCAGCCGTGCTTGCCAAGGTATGGGGCGGTTGACCGCAGGCTAGGCAGCCGCAGACTTGATTCCCTGGAGTCGATTAGATGAGTGAGTCGATTAGATGAGGCAAAGACGCGATCGCCTCACCGCATCACGTCTCTTGCGTAGTCGATTGACTGCGACTGCTAGCTTTGGCAGATCTTGTGGTTTTGGCGGTGGTTTTCTTGGCGGTGCTGCTAGCTTTAGTGGTTTTTTTAGCCGCTGCCGCTTTGGTGGTTTTAGCCTTTTTTTCCGTTGTCCCAGCAGCTGACTCTGCGGCCTTTTTGGACCCGCGCCCTGTTTTTTTGGTACCCGCTTTTTCTAGGAGGGCTTTAACAGCAACGTCCATCGTAATTGATTCGACTTTTTCACCTTCAGGCAGAGACGCATTCACCTTCCCGTGCTTGATATAGGCTCCATAAGGGCCATTGTAGATGTTGACGGGTTCGCTATCTTGCGGATGTGCGCCCAGTTCTCGCAGGGGTGTAGCGGCATTCCCTCGGCCTCGGCCAGCTTTGGGTTCTGCCAGCATTTCTAGAGCGCGCTCTAAGATAATCGTCAGCACATCGTCTCCTGCCTTCAATGAGCGGTAGTCTTTGCCATTTTTACCTTGGTCATGAACCACATACGGGCCAAACCGTCCCAAATTTGCCTGAACCTTGCAGTTGGTTTCGGGATGGTAACCCAACGTCCGAGGCAGAGCCAGCAGACTCACTGCCTGCTCTAGCGTTACGGTTTGCGGAGTCACCCCCTTGGGCAGCGAGGCGCGCTTGGGCTTAGGATTCTCGGGAGTAATGTCGCCTAGCTGAACATAGGGACCGTAGGTGCCAATCAGCACATAAATTGGCTCGCTTGTTTCAGGATGGATGCCGACTTTGTCAGGGCCATCGGTCTTTTGGCGCAGCAGCACCTCTACCTGCTCGGGATCAAGGTCAGCCGGGGTCAGATTTTGCGGAATGGTGGCTTTAACCGATTCCCCATCACTTTCGGTTTCGATGTAGGCTCCGTAGCGTCCAATCCGCACTTTGGCCTCTAGCCCTTCTAGCTCAATGGCGCGAGCTTCACTGGGGTCAATTTGGTCTTCTCGCTGTTTTACCTGATTTTCTAAGCCGAGTTCTCCCAAATAAAATTTAGTCAGATAGGGCAGCCATTCTGCTTCGCCAGTAGAGATTTCGTCTAGGGTGCGCTCCATGCGGGCAGTAAAACTGGTATCTACTAGGTCAGGAAAATGCTTTTCTAGTAGAGCGGTGACGGCAAAGGCGGTAAAGGTGGGCACCAGACTATTGCTGGTCATTTGAGCATAGCCGCGATCGATAATTGTGCTAATAATGCTGGCGTAGGTGCTGGGACGGCCAATCCCTTCACTCTCTAGTGTTTTGACTAGGGAGGCTTCGCTGTAGCGCGCCGGCGGCTGGGTTTCGTGGGCGATCGCCTCCAATTCTCGACAGGTGGGGTGATCCCCCTGACGCAGCATGGGCAAAATCACCTCTTGGCTCTCGATCGCCGCATCGGGATCATCTGAGCCTTCGACATAGGCTCGGAAAAAGCCAGCAAAGTCAATCCGCTTACCGCTAGCGCGAAAGCCCGCATCTTCGGCTTGAATTTGAACCGTGATATTGGTTTGGCGGACTTCGGCCATTTGCGTAGCGACCGTACGCTTCCAGATTAGGTCATAAAGCTGAAGATCTCGACCGCTGAGTTGAGTGGCTTGGGGGGTGCGGAACGTGCTGCCGGCAGGACGGATGGCCTCGTGGGCTTCTTGTGCCCCTTTGCTCTTAGTACTGTAACGCCGTGGTTCAGGGCTGAGGTAGTCGCTGCCGTACATGTTTTGCACACATTCACGGGCAGCGGCGATCGCCTGCTGTGACAGGTTCACCGAGTCAGTCCGCATGTAGGTAATGTAGCCCTGCTCGTAGAGGCTTTGCGCGGTGCGCATGGTATCTCGAGCAGATAGCCGCAGCTTCCGGTTCGACTCTTGTTGCAGGGTGGAGGTCGTAAACGGCGGTGAGGGCTTGCGGGTGGAGGCCCGTTCCTCTAGACCTGTCACTGTCCAGGTACTTTGCTGGAGGCGATCGTGCAGCGCCCGAGCTTCGGCTTCACCGAGCAACAGCACCTCCCGACCCGCAATGACTTGCCCAGTCGATTCGTCAAAATCTGCCCCTGTGGCCACGCGAGTGCCGCCCAGGCTGACCAGCTTCGCATCAAACGGCGTCTGCCCTTGGCTGAGCGTTGCTTTTAAATCCCAATACGCCCCTTTACGGAACGCACGGCGCTGCCGTTCGCGCACCACCAGCAGCCGCACCGCCACCGATTGCACCCGTCCGGCAGACAGCCCCCAGGCAATCTTTTTCCACAGCAGCGGCGACAGCGTATAGCCCACCAAGCGATCCAGAATCCGCCGAGTTTCTTGGGCGCGGACGACATGCTCATCCACATCTCGGCAGTTGCTTAGCGCCGCATGAATCGCGTCTTCGGTAATTTCATGGAATACCATGCGTTTGATTGGCACCTTCGGCTGCAATAGTTGCAGTAAATGCCAGCTAATGCTTTCGCCCTCACGGTCTTCGTCTGTGGCCAGAACTAATTCATCGACTCCTTTGAGAGCGTCTTTGAGGGCTTTAACAATCTTCTTCTTGTCTTGTGGAACAATGTAAAGCGGCTCAAAATTTGCCTCTACATTCACCCCAATTCTTGACCACTCCTCTCCTTTGACAGATGCGGGGATGTCACTGGCAGATTGGGGCAAGTCGCGCACGTGCCCCATCGACGCTTCTACTCGATAGCCCGGTGGCAAGTAGTTACGGATGGTTTTGGCTTTCGTGGGAGATTCAACGATGACAAGAGTTGACATGGATTTTTGACGTGATTCTGAAAAAGTCAGGACGGGCGTAGTCAGTATAAATGCTTATCGATGCCTGGGTTCTATGCCCTGAATAAGTATCCCGCCGTGATATTACTCTACTGCCTAATTGTTTTGTACCTTGATTTCTACTTATAGACCATATCAATAGAAATAGAGGTAATTCAGGGAGGACTAAAGGATACAGTACAGTCTGACAGGGTATTATTCACTATGGACAGGTTTGTAGACAGGTTTCCCACTTGCCTATGGGTCTGCTACAAGTCGAGTAAGGGTATTCCCGTGCCAGCGGCATCTGACCCGATAGATAGCTATCTGGCTATCTATATGATTGGCGGTCGATTAGCAATCGTCAGCGGTTGGGGTGAGTTTGCAAACACCCAGCACTACCCAGCACTGTAGAGCACTCCAGACACAACCGTAGCTTACTCAACTACAACTGTCTGTAAATCAGGAATTTGTCAAAGGGTTGACATGGTTTAAAGCGATCGGCTTTACAGGTTTGTAATTTGACAATTTTGTAATTTGACAATTTGTTACTTTAAACAGGTTTACTCTAACCCGTTATAGTTTGAATCATTGTTTTGGAATCTGCTGACTCGACTAGCAATTCCTTATCATGCCGCCCAAGCCCAGGAAACCTATGGACTTCGCTAATCTCACAGCTCAGTTAAACGTCGGAACCATTGTGCCCGAGGGCATTGTGATTGTCACTTTACTGGTGGTGCTAGTAGGAGATTTGATTGTTGGTCGCTCGTCGTCGCGCTGGACGCCGTATGTGGCGATCGCGGGTCTGCTCTCGGCCACCGCCGCCCTCTACTATCAATGGCATACTGACGCTCCAATTTCGTTTTTTGGAGAATTTAATAGCGACGCGTTGAGTGTGCTGTTTCGCGGCATTATTGCGCTTGCAGCCGCGTTTACCATTCTCATGTCTATCCGCTATGTGGAGCATTCGGGTACAGCTCTAGCAGAATTTATCGTGATTTTGCTGACCGCAACGCTGGGCGGGATGTTTTTGTCGGGCGCGGATGAATTGGTGATGATTTTTGTTTCACTAGAAACCCTCAGTATTTCGTCTTATCTACTGACGGGCTATATGAAGCGCGATCCTCGCTCCAACGAAGCCGCCCTTAAGTATTTGCTCATTGGAGCAGCCAGTTCTGCTATTTTTCTCTACGGCCTATCCCTGCTGTACGGTCTCTCTGGCGGCGAAACCCGACTTAGCGAGATCGCTGCTCGGATTGTCTCCAATGAAGTAGACCAGTCTATTGGCTTAGTGATTGCGCTAGTCTTTGTGATTGCTGGGATCGCTTTTAAAATTGCAGCCGTGCCGTTCCACCAGTGGACTCCCGACGTCTATGAAGGATCTCCAACGCCAGTTGTGGCCTTTCTTTCGGTTGGCTCTAAGGCAGCGGGGTTTGCTTTGGCAGTGCGGCTATTGGTCACGGCATTTCCGCTGATGTCGGAGCAGTGGCAGTTTGTGCTGACGGCTTTGGCGATTTTGAGCATGGTGCTAGGTAACGTGGTAGCGCTGGCTCAAACCAGCATGAAGCGCCTGCTGGCCTATTCATCGATTGGGCAAGCTGGGTTTGTCATGATTGGGCTGATTGTGGGCACAGAAGCCGGCTATTCCAGCATGATCTTCTACCTGATGATCTATCTGCTGATGAACCTGGGCGGCTTTGCCTGCATCATTCTGTTCACATTGCGGACAGGAAGCGACGAAATTACGGAGTACAGTGGGCTATACCAAAAAGATCCGCTGCTGACGCTGGCGCTGAGTATTTGTCTGCTCTCGTTAGGTGGGATTCCGCCGCTGGCTGGGTTTTTTGGCAAACTCTATCTATTTTGGGCTGGCTGGCAAGCAGGTGCCTATAGCTTGGTGCTGGTCGGTTTAGTAACGAGTGTCATTTCTATTTACTACTACATCCGGGTCGTCAAGATGATGGTGGTGAAGGAACCAGATGAGATGTCGGAGGCGGTGAAGCAGTACCCGGCCATTGAATGGACGCTGCCCGGAATGCGCCCGCTCCAGGTCGGCATTGTGCTAGCTTTGGTGACCACGTCGCTGGCGGGGATTCTCTCAAATCCGCTGTTCACTCTGGTGAATACTGCGGTGCAGCAGACGCCAATGTTGCAATCGTCGCTGAAGATGGCGCAGTCGAGTTCAGTCAACCGTCTGGCTGACGTTTCAGCACAATCTGCTCCCAACCTCTAGAGCAGTTCTCTGTCGGATGAAAGCCAAAAGCAGGGCGATGCACGATGTGCATCGCCCTGCTTTTTGTTTTGTTTGAGTTTTTCGTAAGCAGCATGACTGAGACTGCTGCTGAGAATTTAACCTGGGTTAACGCGCATGAGGACTTGCCCATACTCAACCGACTCCCCATTGTGCACCAGAATTTCTACTACTTCTCCGGTTACTTCTGCCTCAATTTCGTTCATGATTTTCATCGCTTCGATAATGCAAACCGCTTGCCCAGATCGAATGCGATCGCCTACTGCCACAAACGGCGGTTCATCAGGGCCGGGCGAGCTGTAAAAGGTGCCCACAATGGGTGAGTTGACTTCTGCGAGCCGCTCGCTAGCGAGCGGGGCAGGCGGGGGAGGCGACGGTGCCGTGAGGGGTGGTGCAGACGGCAAGGCCACCTGCGCCGTCATGGGTAACGTCGGAGGCTCAATATCTATAGCGCCTCTAGCAGAAGGATAGTCGTTCGTTTTGCCTTCTTTGCGCAGCGTGAGTTCAAAATCATTACTTTTTAGGCTGATTTCCGCGATATTGGATTGATTTAGAATCGTCAGCAATTCGCGGATTTCATTAAAATTTAATTCCACAAGTTTTATAGCCCACTATCAAAAACGGTCAGATAATCAAGGGGAGTATAGGTCGCTGAGAAGAGCCAGAGAAGCAGCTCAGGCGATCGCCTGCAGCAGCTTCTGCCCTTGAACCGTGGTTAAAATCCACTAGTCTTTCTCGCGGCCTAGGTAGGTACCTGTTCGAGTGTCGATCTTGATGCGTTCACCTGTGGTGATGAATAGAGGCACCATCACTTGAGCACCCGTTTCCACAATCGCTGGCTTGGTGCCTCCGGTGGCCGTATCTCCCTTCAGCCCTGGATCGGTTTGGGTAATTTCCAAAACCACAGAGTTTGGCAGTTCTACGTCCATCACCTGCTCTCCCCAGCGAACCAGGTTAACTTCCATGCCCTCTTTGAGATATTTGACGCGATCGCCAATCTGAGCAGCCGTGAGCCGCCCTTCTTCGTAGGTGCCCATATCCATGAAGACGTAATCATCGCCTTCTTTATAGGTGTGTTGCATCACACTCTTTTCCAGCACAGCCTGGGGCAATGTTTCACCAGCTCGAAACGTTTTTTCTACAACGCTGCCAGACTGTGCATTTTTTAATTTGGTGCGCACAAAGGCAGACCCTTTGCCGGGTTTCACATGGAGAAACTCCACTACCCGCCAAACCGAGCCATCGATAACAATAGTGACACCTGGGCGAAAGTCGTTACTGGAAATCATGAATCTTGCAGAATGGGGATGACAATCGGCAATTTATTTTACCGCTTGTTGGGTCATCGGCGTGAGTTGCGATGGATTAGGA
>JAYUYI010000637.1:0-3019 GCA_043752545.1 Thermoleptolyngbya sp. | reverse complement strand
CTAAACGATAGGATTTCGCCCCAATAGTCATAAGGGAACGTCATTAAGATGCTGAGGTCAAAAAACTGGTACAGCTTCATGCTGGTTTCATACGGCATCCCTTCCGGCAGGGTTTTCTGAGCGACATACCCAAACCCGTAGAGCAGCCAGTCAAGGAAAAGCTCAATCCTGGTGCTGCCGCCGTCGTGCGGATCGATCAGGTCAAGGCAGTCGTTAATGTGTCGCCAAGCTGCCGACCTTTCGACGTGATTGCCATCATGCTGAAAGACAATTTCAGGAATGGGGCGATCGGGCAACTGGTTCGCCGTCATGGCATCAAACCAGTAGAGCCAACGCCCCCACAGCAAGTCGTCAAGCTTCGTTAGGTAGGATGTGAGCCAGCCGTGTTGCAGATCGCGCTGCGCCGTGGGGTCGATTTGCGTTTTGCGTTTTTTGTCGAAGGCGCATTCTTTAGCAAAGGAACGTAATTGGGCGAAGCCGGGGCTAACCAGCATGATGCTCCAGTCCCAGGAGCCATAGCCACTGGCTGTAACCCGGTACAGCGTTGGGAATCTGCTGGAATTTTGAGAAGTCGAACGCAGGGGTTTCGCTCGTGATTGTCAAGAGCGAAGCAGGCAGCAGCATCGTGGGCGTACCGATCCAGCTAAAGATTGCGCCCCGCAGAGATTGATAGGTCGAAACGATCGCCATGTCGCCGCCAATGACCAAGGAAGACTGGATCAGATCAATCGCTTGCTGGCTAAATCCAATGGCGCTAGCGTCCATCACGACATTGCCAACCGTCTTACCTTCCCGGTATGGAATCATTGGTGCTTCCAGCAGAGACTGTTCGGCAATCGGTTCAATGGCAGCCAAATAGGTCGGGTCGGTCACGATATAGAGAAATGCTCCGTCGGTCGTGACGCGGACGGGGGGGAATTCTTTTGTGGTCGTCATAGGTCGGAGGAAGGAGGTAGGAGGCGATCGCCACCAGGCAAGGGCAGTCCGGGCAGTCGTGAGGGTGGCGGTAACGGCAACGGTGAACCCGGCAACCCTAGTGGATTGCTGCCGCCCTCCATCCGCTTGGTCGGCATCACGCCGGGTAGCTCAAACGGCTGAGCAGGGGGCAGTTGTCTATCGTTTAGCCATCCCGCCAGGTCATTGACGGTACGCGGCTCAACAAGTGCGACGGGCAGGAACCGTTGATAATCGGCCACCAATTGCACCTGAGCGAAGTAACGGGGGTCAACCCCACGCTGACGCATCACCATCAAGGTGGTGGTCAAGGTGGTGGTTGGGTCGGGGGTGTCGAGCCAACTGAATGGGAAAATGCACCACGGCACGTAAAAATACGCGCTCAAAATCGTGGCTTTGGCGATCAGCGGGTCACCGGTGACCGCCTGGTACTGATACGTGTAGTTACTCGCCGCCAACATTAGTGCCCCGCCGCCACACTGCGGGTCAAGCAACAGCATGTCGCGGTAGTCATTGCGCCGTCCTGGAAAGATAGACTTCAGCAGACGGGTGTCGGACTTGCTCAATGCCGCATCGGGATAGTTCGTCAGCTCCAGCAGTGCCCCAAAGTAATCGGCGGGGTAAAGGATGAGCCGACCGACCGAAAACACCTGAATCAGGAAATCATGAGTACGGCTCTGGCGCAACGCAATCGGGAACTCTGGGACTGAGGGATGGCCTAAACTCCAGAGCAGCCAATCAAAAAAGATCTCGATGGTTTCGCGTCCTATCTGGGGCGATCGCTCCCAATCGGCATGGATTAGGGTCAAGCAAATCTTGATCCGCTCTAAGGTGTTGGGGTCGGGTTCTTCAAACTGGCGATAGGGAATATCTTGCCCGCGCGGCAGCTCCGTAACATTCTGCATTTGTTGCCAATGTTGCCAGCGGCCTTGGAACGCCCGGTCTTCCGCAATGATGCGGCGCAGCATCCAACCCGGTTGGTGAGCGCTGATGTTGGCTCCGTCTTCTGGCCCGATCGGCAATACGATCTGACCCATCGGCACCGGGCTATCGGGCAATGGAAAATGTCGAGCCGATACCCCACGGGGAGTATGTCCCGGCATCCTCACAAGGTTGTAGCTAGGCGGAGTAATGACGTCATCCCGCAGGTCATCCCGGAGTTCTTTAACCTCTTGCTTGCTGTATTGAGGGATCTCGGTTTCGACGTAGCTCAGGACGATAGACGGTATTTCTGCCTCTTTGACCAGCAGGTCATCTGGCTGCACCGCTATCAGGTGCTCCATGCCGATGCCGCCTAGGTAGATCCATCCGTGGTCGGTAATCTCCAGAACCTTGGCTTTGCCGACGAGGGTTTCGTGAGATCGCCGTTGCAACACCATGACATCATCGTTGGGTTGAAATAGCTCCGGGTGATCGACCTGCACCGACAACGTCATCCGGTTAACGTCTTCAATCTTGGCGGATACCTGAAGGTCAGGTTCACGGGTTTCAATCGAGACGGGCGTTATGGTGTTGGTGAAAAAAGTAGGCTGTATAACCCCGCTGTTGCGTTGGCGCAAATTCAGGATTTCCCGCACGAAAAGATCGTCGGGTGAATTTTGAAAGAGCATGGTGAGTAATTGTTTAGTCGTTGTCCTGGGCTAAAGGGAAAATTTTCAGATCGAAGGGTTGCCCCGCCACTGTGATGCGAGACGAGATGGGCAGCAGGGGGGAAACCAGCACGACTGATTCAACGAGGGTTGCGTTGATGGTTTGCTTGTCTGCCCGGTAGAGCCACTCGGCGGGTAACCAGAGTTCAATGTTGTCCAACAGAGCAATATGACACCAGGGTTCCTCTGGCTCTACCGTGTTGGCGAACTCTCGGTATCCCAAAACTTTTCCAAAAGAAAAGTTTTGCAAATAGCGCTGATGCGCCGGCGCAGTCCATTCCGATTCCATCGCGAGCTGAACAGCATAGTCGTGGCGATTCAGGCAAACCCAATCCCCAGGATTGAATTGGGTTGCTCCGGCGTTAGAGGTTGGCTGCGCGGCTGGCATCGGCAGGTTGCTGAAAAGGTCTAGATTT
>JAYUYI010000636.1:0-3019 GCA_043752545.1 Thermoleptolyngbya sp. | reverse complement strand
AGCCCCGACGGCGGGGCGTTACCCTGGCTCCTAGCCGTGGCGTAAGGATGAAACTGAATGCCCAGTTGAAGCGGTAAAGGGTTGCTCATCTGGGTCAGACCATGTTTCTTTGAGGGGTTGACTCCGCTCTAGCCAATTGTCTTGCTGCCATTGAGCCAGCTCCCGTTTGGCTCGGGTGCTCTTGATGTGCTTTTTCACCGTATCCACACTGATATAGAGCTGAGCCGCAATTTGGCTACGGCTGTTCCCGGCACGGTGCAATAGCCAAACTTGGGTCTCACGGGGCGTTAACCCACAGGTTTGAGCTTCGGCGATCGCCAGTTGCCGAGTCAGTTGGGCTTTGTCTTCCAAAATTACCAGCAAGCTGGGGCGATCGCTTTCGTTTAGCTGCACCCACCGCGTCCGAACTCGAATGCTGTTCAAGTGTCCTGCATAAAATTCACCCTCCAATACCGAAATAGGTTCTGGGCAGCTTGTCGTGTGGTCGAGTTCGGTCACAACCCGACAAATTTGCCAAACTTCTTTTGGCACAAACGGGGAATGATGCGTATCTTGCATCAAGCTATGGCAAATTAAGCGAGCATACTGATTTGCGCACACCAACGTTCCCTGGTCGGTCACAATCAAGAGGCCATCAGCAAAACCGTTAAAGATCTCATCAATGTTCATAGTTGATGGGGGCTTAGGTGAATGAGCAATTGCGTCTAAGGGGGCTGACGCTGAAACTGAATGGGGATCTCTAATTCGCCAGAAGGGCGATCGCCCGCGCCATGAAACCAGAATTTTGCCGTGGGACGCTCTCGTGAGAGTCTCAAAGCAATCTGTTTCATCCACACTATGGCGACTAGCCCCGCCATCCTAACGACGGAGGATAGGCAGGAGTCAAACTGAGTCTGGAGCTATTAACTGATGCAAGAAACTACACGGGGGGTAAGACCCATTTCGGTTGGAGGTGCCTTTTCCTTAAGCAATAGCTCCCAAAAAGCAGACGGCGCGTCCGGATAGAACGCGCCGCCTTATGTATAGTTATGTTCGCTTTAGCGGCTCTAGCGTTTTGCCAGCTTCTTCGACATCTTGCGCAGGCGAATCGAGGCTGGGGTAACTTCCAGCAGTTCATCTGAACCGATATACTCTAGCGCTCGCTCCAGGCTCATTTCGATTGGGGCTTGCAGCTGCACCAATTCATCGCCGCCAGCCGCCCGGTGGTTGGTGAGCTGCTTGGTTTTGCAAACATTTAGCTCTAGATCCTGCTGGCGATTGTGTTCGCCGACAATCATGCCCTTGTAGACTTTTGTACCGGGAGTAATAAAGAACACGCCCCGATCTTCAGCGTTTCTCATGGCATAGAAGGTAGACACGCCTTCATCAAAAGAGATCAGCACGCCATTGCGACGGGCTTCCACATCACCCGATAGCTGGCGGTAGTCTAGGAAGCTGTGGTTCATGATGCCATCGCCACGGGTAAGGCGCATAAACTCACCTCGGAATCCAATCAGACCGCGAGCGGGGATGATGAATTCGAGCTGGGTGCGTCCGCCGACGCGCATGTCTTGCATTTCGCCTCGCCGCTGGCCTAGCCGCTCAATGCAGCCGCCGACCGCTTCTTCGGGAACGTCTAATACCAATAGCTCAAACGGTTCGCAGGGCTGGCCGTTGACTTCACGGTAAATTACCTGTGGCTGCGAAACCTGGAACTCGTAGCCTTCCCGCCGCATGGTTTCGATTAAAATACCGAGGTGCAGCTCACCCCGCCCGCAGACGGCAAATTTGTCGGGTGAGTCGGTTTCTTCCACTCGCAAGGCCACGTTGGTTTCGAGTTCACGGAATAGGCGATCGCGCACCTGCCGCGAGGTGACCAGTTTGCCTTCTTGTCCGGCAAACGGTGAATCATTGACCCAGAAGGTCATCTGCAAGGTGGGTTCGTCTACCTTAATCAGCGGCAGCGCTTGGGGATTGTCGGGATCGGTAATGGTTTCGCCAATATAGGCATCGGCAAACCCAGCCACGGCCACAATGTGACCTGCCGTTGCCGATTCCATCTCCACCCGCTTTAGCCCGTCAAACCCTAGCAGCTTGCTGATTTTGGACTTGACGATCGCTCCACTCTCGGTAATCAGCACCGCTTGCTGTCCAGCCCGAATGGTGCCGTTGTGAATTCGGCCAATCACAATTCGACCCAGGTATTCGGAATAATCTAGGGTGGTGACCTGTAGCTGTAGCGGCTTGGTCGGGTCGCCTACGGGAGACGGCACATGTGCCAAAATGGCTTCAAACATGGGCTTCATGTCGATGCCCTCGTCCTTCAGATCGTTTTTGGCATAGCCGCTTAGACCGGAGGCAAACAGGTAGTGGAAATCGCACTGGTCATCGTCTGCGCCCAGTTCCAAGAACAAGTCCAGCACCTTATCTACCGAGCCGTGGGGGTCGGCCTGAGGGCGGTCAATTTTGTTGACCACGACAATGGGACGCAACCCTTTTTCTAAGGCTTTTTTGAGCACAAACCGCGTTTGTGGCATGGGGCCTTCGTTGGCATCCACAATCAAAATGCAGCCGTCTACCATGCCCAACACCCGCTCTACCTCACCGCCAAAGTCGGCGTGTCCGGGGGTATCTACGATGTTGATTAGGGTTTCTTCGTAATGAACAGCAGTATTCTTCGACAAAATTGTAATGCCTCGCTCCCGCTCTAGCGTGTTGGAATCCATCACGCAATCTGGAACTTCCTCCCCCTCTCGGAACGTGCCGGATTGTCTGAGCAAAGCATCAACCAGGGTGGTTTTACCATGGTCAACGTGGGCAATGATGGCAACATTGCGAATCGGCAAGGTCATAAGAAAAGCTCCAGTTGGGAGAGATATTTTTGGGCGGGAAATAGTGGCTCCCTTAAGCAAAAAATCCTGGCAGTAGGGGAGGAAGTTGTGTAAAGAGGCCGTAATAATTCTAACGTAATCTTTAACCAAACGACTGCAAGAAAACTGTGGGAAATCTGGAGCAGTGAGATCAGGCGATCGCGCTTTGA
>JAYUYI010000635.1:0-7507 GCA_043752545.1 Thermoleptolyngbya sp. | reverse complement strand
CCCCCAACGTGCCAGCAGGCAGCGTGACCCTTCCCGTCGTCTGCTGGCTGCAAACAGACAATAAAGAGGAACCCGATCGCACCTGCAACACCTCTTCCTCTGCGATGGCAGCCAAGTTTTTAGGTGCCAAAATCAATAGTGATGATGAATATTTAGACATTCGTAAGAAATATGGCGACAGCACCAGCATGGAGGCTCAAACGGCCGCACTAGCTTCACTGGGAATTAAATCAACCCATGTGGCGAACCTTGACTTTGCAGATTTAGACAAACAGCTCGCGAAAGGGAAGCCGATGACCATCTCGATCGCGCATCGAGGACCAGAGAGCAGCCCCAATCTCAACAAGTGGCACGTCATCTGTGTGATCGGTCGAACGCCCAAGGGTGACTACATTGTGAATGACCCTTACGGCAGCGTGAATGACGGCTACAAAGGCGATCCTAAGAAGGGGTGCGGCGCAATCTATACGCGGCAAACGCTACAAAGACGATGGCTCCCAAGCGGAGCGGGCACAGGTTGGGGGAGGTTATTTTAATGCTGCATCCCCGATTTTTTGCTCGGCCCGCTGACCTGACACTGGAATCGTGGCAGACCTTTGAAGTTTTGGGCTATTCGCAGGTGGAAGACTGGACGTTGGTGCAGTGGCGGATTCCCTACGGGTTTGCAGACAGCGGGCGATACCTTCAGCATGAGACGCTCTATCAAGGCATGGAAGAGATTGACAACAGCCTGCTAGGGGGTGCGGTTGACTTGTACTCTGAACCTGAGATTCAGGTGCAAAGTGCAACGCCTCAACGAGCCGAGAGCGTATGGGATCGAGTTGATTCACGTTTGGGAAATCATGGGATGCCGAGCGCTGTGGCGATCGCGCTGCGTGCTCCTGAAAACTATGTCTGCTTTCAGATTTAAGAGGCTGAAAGTAGAGCTTCGTCCGGGATGATTAGCCGCCCTTGCACGTCGTTCGATATAAGCCTCAAATCTTTACTAGCAAAGGATTCTAGCGATTCTGGTAAGTCGTTCGATATAGGGTCAGCATCGCGATATTCCTCCTAATTCAAGTTCTTGGGCGATCGCGTCTTAGAAAGATCGTTTTGCCTTAAACTAATGTCAATTGCCCAACCTGCGGACTGCCGAGACCAATTAAACTCGCAGCTTGGGGCGCATTCATAACAAACTTTGGGGTATATACATGGGCGAGTCCAAACGACGACGACGGTTAGCCGACTCCACCTATGGGAAAGTGCCTCTCCCCAGACCTTGGTATGAGGATTATAGGAATACAATGATTGTCCGCGAGCCGATCGGCTTGGTAGAGGGATCGACGTTTATCGCAGGGTTCGCCTGCCAGATGTCGCCAACCTCAGTTCTCACGATCGGGGAAGACTTGACTCCAAAATCATTTTTTGAACACTTTGCTCTTCAAATGGTTTCCCGGCTGGCACTTATTTACGTTCTATCGCCAAAAGGTTTATATTTCTTTGATGCCTATCGCACCGACTCAGATCTCGTGCTGCTCTCCTTCGATTCAGAACGGATTCTCCAGAAGATCGGCAAAAGTTTTGATAACGGTGAATACGTGGTATTTTTGGTCGCTGAGTCACCTGCCACCGGGGAAAACTTTAGCGGCAAATGCTGTGGCTGCTTTATTGAGAAGAGTGCCAAAGACGGCAAGCTACAGGGGTTTCTTGCCGTTGAGGATGTCAAGAAACATCAACGGGAAGTCACTCAATTGATCGAAGAATGGCCCGGATTGCCATTACCTCCGGTGCCAATCTGGGCGTTTGAGGCGACTCGACATCCCGCCGCTGTTGCTCTTTGGGGAGGCGAAGAAAAAGACAACGTGAACAATATTTATCTTCTCCCAAACGTCAAGGATTTTTCTTCAGATAGCAATTGAGCAAAACAGAAACCTCAGACCAGCTCTTGAGATGCTTTGAGTGATGCTCTATTTCTTGAGCGATCGCGCCGTGCATAGCCTTGTACACAACGGGATGACGCGAGATCGCCAGAGGTTCAAAATAGGTGGCTTCGATCGGGCTTGCCAGACGCTGAACCGTGATGCCCCCAACAATTTTGCCTTGCCTGAAAAGCATACTCAAGACTTTCAAATCTTCACCATCAACCCCCAAAACCCAATACAAAATCTCCTCAGACGTTTCTGAAAACGGCAGAGGGTTCACAAACATCGCGCCTGGTTGCAGCGCAGGAATCTCAGAAAACTTGCGTAATGCCATGTTATTAAGACGAAATTTTGACTTCCTAGTGCAATTTTAAAGCGTTTCGTCAGGCTTCCCGACCTTTAAACGCAAAAAGGCGATCGCCCCGGTGGGCGATCGCCTTTATTGATTACAAGCAGGTCAGAAGGTCATCATCCTTAGTTAGTCAGAGCCTTTGCAAGGAGTTCAGTTAGCCTCCTTCCTATTGGCTTTTTCTCGAATGCAGCCCTGTGCTGCGATGACCTTTTTCTTCTTTGTCGGTGAGCAGCTTTACAGAAACCGAGTCCTGTAAAGCCTGTTGAGATGATTAAAACCTTTTGTCTATCAATACACTCATTATAGCTCAGTTAGAAAGCCAGAAACCATACTGTGCAGGAGTTTTAGACTTTATAGCTTGGTTTTAGCGAGATCGCGCCGCTGGTCAGAATAAGTACAAAAATAGTACAGAAGCCATTGTAGTGTTTATTATTATTTGTTAGAATAGTAGTATCAAAGGATACACATTCTACTGAGGATATTTATGATCAGCACCAAGATTGACCCAAAAAGCGGTTCTCGTTTAGGGGCGATAACGGGAGGTCTGCCAGGAATCTTGTTATCGATCTTCATGATTGGACTAAGCATGAAGCTAGGCCAATCAACAGTCTTGATGGCAATCAGCATTATTGCTGGATGGGTGTTCGGATTGTTTCGAGCCTTTTACAGCCATTTCAAATCTCTGCCAAGACTGAAGTCAAAAGACTAAGTGCTACTTCCTTTCAACCACCTCATTGAGGTGGTTTTTTTTTGCACAAAAAAGCGGGAAGTGATGCAAATTCCCGCTTTATAGCTCAGTTAGAAAGCCAGAAATCCTACTGTGTAGGCACTTTGAGCTTAATTAGTTAATTGAAAATAGTGCAAGAAATTAACAACTTAATAATAGAAACCTCCCTAAAAAATTCACTCAGAAAGTACAGAAATCATTGACGACAGCTATTATTATTTGTTAGAATAATAGTATCAAAGGACACATACTTTACTGAGAACTCAACATGATTATCGACAAGATTGATCCGAAAAGCAGTGCAAGCCTAAATGCAGTTGGGGGGTTCATAACCGGACACATCGTAACCGTGATCGGGATTGCATTGAACGTCTACTACGCATGGACACAAATGGACACAGAAGCAAGCTTCTTGTCCGTCCTGCCACAACTGGCGCTCATGGGCTTCACTTTGTATGTAGTTGAGATTGTCACTACAACGCTCTGCGGTTGGCTTACGGGCTGGGTTAAAGCCTTCCTCTACAACCGATTCACCTGGCTTCCAAGACTGAAAACCTTAGAAGACGAGACGAGTAACTAAGTGTTACTCATCCTTTCAACCACCTCAATGAGGTGGTTTTTTTTTGCACAAAAAAGGCGGGGAATGATGCGAATCCCCCGTTTCTCAAATACACATAAATTGAGGCTTATGATCACCAGACCGCAAGCTTGCATCAAACTCAATATGCCACGCTTCTAGTCCCCACTGCAAATGCAGTTAATGCGGGTTGAATCTCAGGCAGGTGCACGATCGTTTCTCCAACTATCTCTTTAGCTATTATTTCAGGCGTACTGCCTTGTAATTTACAGTTTTTTGCTTTATTGGGGTAATTTGAGCAGGTTTTTGGTTAAAGTCTCGGTCGTACATCGATTCGCGTCTTGTACAGCATTAGAGTGAACGCTGCTTTCTATTTGATCACCTAAAATTGAGGCCTGATCCTAATTGATCAGCCATCAACATTAACCCTTCCCCCGACGAACTATTGCCGGGGTTTATTTTTGCCCGATCGACCAATTACTTGTTTTTTTGCGCTGCCTTTAGTTCGCTAGAGGCCAGCTGTTCTTGCTTCCAGATCTCTACGATCGTGCCAATGATTTCCACCATGTCAGCAGGCACACGAATCGGCTTAGTTTTTCCTCGCCAGTGGTCGCCATTGAGGGGCATATCGATCCAATCTTTGGGGAGGATGGCGCGATCGCCATTCACAAAAACAATCCAGCAGTTCCCCATCTCGCCTAATAGCGTTGCTTCGTGCCCTGCAAACGCACCGCGCACAATTTTCACCGTCACAGATCGCTCCTCTATTTTGATTCAGAGTTAAACAGCCAACTAGCAAAATGCACATTGCACATCGGTTGTGCGTGTTACAATGCACGAGATTTGGCAGCAGACTTTTAAACTCTCAACTGAATAGTTCGGAAGGCAACTCTCTCTTGTACAAAG
This sequence comes from Thermoleptolyngbya sp., assembly GCA_043752545.1. Classification (GTDB taxonomy): domain Bacteria; phylum Cyanobacteriota; class Cyanobacteriia; order Elainellales; family Elainellaceae; genus CASBQJ01. The sequence continues at coordinate 3,044 of JAYUYI010000635.1, read as the reverse complement.
CTGGAGGGGTGCTTAAGAATTCAACTTTGTCAGTTTAGACGCTTCGAGCCGATTCGTCATTTCATCAGCATTTCGTTACCACTCTAATATCCGGTCAAAGACCGATGGACTCCTCGCAGAGCCGTCGGTCTTTTTTGCGTTTCTATTCCTAACCTCATTTATATGACCACTACCAAAAAGACGGGCTTTGAAACCGAAGAAACCTCAGAACTCATGGCTGCTAACTCAGATGCCATGAGTTTAGCGGATCTAAAAGTTCAGAAATTGGAACTGCAAGATACCTCTAAGCGCCTTCCGGTAGGCTTCTTTTTGCCATCAGGCGAACGTTTGACTGATTTCGACCTACATCCCTACACCACCGAGCATGACCTGCTGCTGACCAAGCGCAACAACGAAGATATTCACATTACGTTGGGGCGAATTTTGCCTCAGCTCGTGAAGTCGATCGGGGGCTACTCTGTTCCCGATCTTGCTAAAGAACTTTCCACCTCCCCAGAGCGGATGTTCCAGCAGATGCTTTTAGCAGATGCGTTTGCTCTCATCCTCTGGATTCGGCTTGAAACAGTCGGCGCTGACGTAGCCATCTCTGAGCAGTGCCCACGCTGCAACACCGAGAACAAGGACAGCGCCGAGAAGGGTTATCACGACTTGGGTCGAGTCGATATCGGTATGGCAATCAATCTCAGCCGTCCTCTCGCGATCGCGGTCGAACTTAAAACCGGGTTCGTTGAGTTTGGACATACCGCTAAAACAGTCTTACTTCGTCCGCTGCGCCTCTACCAGAGCAAAGAGTTTAAGTCAGTGCCATCGAACAAGATGGACATTGAGATGCTCTACAAAATGTGTTTCGGATTGCCCGAAATCACTGAGTACGAGGGAATGCACAGCAATTTGCTAAACGATGGCATCTATCGAAAGCTGACGCTTGCCGATCGCAATACGCTGCTGGGAGCGATGAAAGAACTGATGAAGCTGGGCCCGCAAATGGTGATCGAGATGGAGTGCGAAGCCTGTCAAAACGCATGGAGGTCGGCGCTGCCGTGGCAATTTCTACGGACATTTCTGTCTGAACCTGCTGGCTCCGGGGAGTGAAGAAGACGCGCTGAAGAAAGAGGATTGGATCAACGATCTGATTCTCTTCTTGACCACAGGTGAACAGGCTCCTTGCAAAAGCATTGAAGAGGTGATGCGCCTCCCGGTGCGGCAGAGAGATGCGCTCATCAAAAAATTAAGCGAGATCTACAAAAAGCAGAAGGAGGATATGGATCGTTCTTCACGCAGCAAGGGTGGTAGACGGTCTACCACGGGGACTTCGTACTAGCTCAGGAAACATTCAATGTCAGACAACAAGGTCAGAACTATGGGAGAAGTCGATTTAGGTCAATACTTCCCAGCAGACCCAGATGGGGTTTGGATTAGTTCAAACGAACTCACGCCCCTAGAAATCTCTAGCTGCCAGTGCGTCCCCGACGAGTGTTGGATTGCTCACGATGATGGATTGGGGTGGGCGAAAATTCGGAAAGAGGTCGCGATCGAGCGGCTAGCGATCGCCGCCTATGAAACGTACAGCAGTACGCGCAAGATTGAAGCAGCCCCGAAATTCTCAGAGTTAGAAGAGAAAACTCAGGAGGCGTGGAGGAATGCGATCGCCCATGTTCTTTGGCAAGTGCGGTACGATTGATCCTGCGTTTGGGCGTGTCTTTTTTTCATGCCATTAGAGGCTTGAGTTATACGAGATTTCGTGTAGACTTTGCTTAGAAATACACGAAATTGAGACAATGCAATCGCAATTTGAACGCCACATCGAGGCGGCGATCTCCTGTCTGAATACGGAGATCAAAGAACTCGAAAACGCAGGTACGCGCCCTGGAAGCGTGGATGCGTCAATCACCGGAGGCAAATACAGGCAATTCCATTGGTGCCACGATGGAAAGCGCAAGTATGTCAGCAAAAAGAATCTGGCTCTAGTCAGGGCCGAATGCAATCGCTACAGAACTAAGACCGCACTCCAAAAAAAGATTGACATCCTCCTAAGCCTACTGACTCCTAGTGATTTAGTGCAGACAATGCTTGAGCACGGCTCACCCCAGACCCCGATCAAGAGAGAGATACCTTCACCCGTACCGACCCTTCAACTGCTCCAACCAGTTGAGTCGTGACCAGAAACTGCTAGCAATGGGGCGGCGATGACAAACCTTGGTCAGTCACTCAATAATCACAAGAACCGAGCGATCAAGCTAGAAATACCTTCAACAGCACCGACCCTTCACCTGGTTGGCGAGGTTGAAGGCATTGCCTTAGCCCTTCAAACGGCTGAGGTCTTGGCGTTTGTCATACTGTATGTTGAGGATAGACACTATCCGCCCAGCTACAAGGAAATCATGCAAGCGAACAAACTCGCCTCTCCTGGAGTCGTGCAGTACCATCTGAATCACCTCAGAAAAGTCGGTGTTTTGGACTGGGATAGATCCCAGAGCCGCACTCTAAGAGTTCTCCGTCCGGTTCAACTCCAGTTTCGCGGCGCTCCTCCTTACCCTTCAGAAATTAATGCCTGATTACGACGAACACTACGACCTCCAAGAGTCGCTCGCCAAAAACCCTCGGATTATTGGCTGCCCCGAACTCTACCCCTACTCCACCGAAAAGCTGTATGCCAGTGGCATGGATCGCCTAGCTCGTCCGTTGTCTACGGGCAAGACTAGCCCGTTTAGCTCTCAAGCTCCGGGTAGCGTCGGATCGATCCTCATGGCTGGGATGGTGCAGATGCTGGCAACGCTGGCGCACGAAGTCAATATGCGCCCCACCGCAGATTGGATCGAAAACTTGCGAATGTTTGGCATTGAGCTTTCGCCTGCCGATTTCCCCATCATCAGCCTCACCTTCACTCGAAACGAGGAGGCACTCAGAGCGGGCATCCACGCCGAAGTTCCGCGTGGCACCACTATTCGCAGTTCTCGGAACCGGGAGCTTTCCGCCACTGTTCAGCAGACCATCACGCTGTCGGGCGATGAGCGCACCAAAGCCGTTCCTGCCCGACTCGATCG
>JAYUYI010000634.1:0-3031 GCA_043752545.1 Thermoleptolyngbya sp. | reverse complement strand
TGTGGCACCTGTGGCAGTCAGAGCTGACGGTTAAAACCAATATGCTAGAGGCGGGTGCAGATGCATATATTTGTCTATACTTGTCCTCTTCACCGATGGTTGGTACTGGGGTCAATCCAGATTTTGTTTTAGCACAACAACAGTTTTTGATAGCGCAGGTAGGGGTTGGCTTACAGCGGGTACAAACGCATCGTGACCTCATGCGGGCCAACGATATCCTGTCGGCGATCGCCCTTTCAGATCCGCTGACCGAACTGAATAATCGTCGTGCCTTTGAGTGGGAACTGCCTCGACAAATCCACAGTGCGCGAGCTCGCGGTACGCCCATTAGTCTGCTGATGCTGGACGTAGATTTCTTTAAACGGATCAACGATACCTACGGGCACCTAGTTGGCGATCGCACTTTAAAAGTGATTGCGGCTCGTTTGCGCCATAACCTGCGGTTTTATGACACTCCCTTTCGCTATGGGGGCGAAGAGTTTGTCGTATTGCTCAGCGACACGGCGTCACAGGAAGCGGAGGCGATCGCCAATCGGATTTGCCGTCTGATTAGTGACCGACCCTTTACCATCAGCGATACCCTCGACCTCCATATTACGATCAGTGCCGGAGTCGCTTCCCTTGTGCCCTACGATGACCCCTGTGGAATCAGTCTGCTGCGCCGAGCTGACAGGAATCTACTCAAGGCCAAGGCGGGAGGTCGCAATTGTGCGGTGAACGACGAGGACGAGGACGCAGAATAAAGGATGTTCGCGTTAGCGTACTCGTTCCGAGAAGCAAGCTACGCGAAGCGTAGGATGAAGTGGGAAGGATGAGGGATGTAGCTTGCTTCTGCGCAGCAGTAGGGTGAAGGGTGCAGCTTGCGGGTACGCAGCAGAAAGCTACTACTGAACGTAGGCTACTGTGACCCCTGTGCCGCCATCGGATTGGTCGGCGGCTTCGAAGCGTTCGATTTGGGGATGCCGCTTGAGGAAGTCTTGGACGCCTTGTCGCAGTTTGCCCGTGCCGTGGCCGTGGATCACCCAAATGGAACCCGGCTGGGCAGCGGCGATCGCCCGTTCTAGTTCTACTTCGGCGTCAGCTACCCGGCTACCTCGGATGTCGAAGGTGTTTTTGGAGGTGCGAATGGCGGGAGCTGGAGCCACCGATTCGGGTTCGGGTGTTGCTGCCCGAGATCGTTCCCCGTCTGCGTTCCCCTGTTTGCCTGCCGATTTCTGTCCTTTGGCTGCAACTTCGGCCTTTTCTCCTTGCAGCGACTCCACATCGACTAGAGAAACGCTCATTTTCATTAAGCCAAAGCGTACCGTCAGTTCGCCGTCTTCGCTAGGATTGGTCAGCACTTCAGCGGTTTGACCTAGGCGAGGAATCCGGATGCGATCGCCCACCTGGGGACGAAATCCGGGCTTGGGTTTGGCGGGCTGTTTGCGGGACGGGAGCTGACGTTCGGCGATCGCATTCAGGGTTTCGGTGGCCTGCTGGGCATCTTGGGCGGTGACGGGGCCTTGTTGCAATTGACGAATTACCCGAGCAATTTCTGTGCGCGCTTGGGCGATCGCCTGCTGCACCGCCTGCTCTTGCTGCTGTTGCAGATCGCGTTCGCGCTGTTGCAGCATCGTGGCCTTGCCCGACACCTCACGATAGAGGCGTTCGGCTTGCTGCACTAGCTGTTCTGCGGTTTTGGCTTTTTCTTCTTGCTGCCGTCGCTGGTCTTCTAACCCGGCAATTACCTGGTTCACTGCTTCGCTAGAACTGTCACCGACATGGGTTTGGGCTTCGTCTAAGATTTCCGGATTTAACCCCAACCGACGGGCGATCGCCAGCGCGTTCGAGCGACCCGGAATGCCCCACAGCAGTCGGTAGGTGGGCGACATCGACAGGTCGTCAAATTCTACCGATGCATTCTCGAACCGATCGTCTTGATATTTCAGCGCCTTGAGTTCGCCAAAGTGGGTGGTGGCCACGGTTAGCGCTGCATGGTCGGCCAGGTAGCGCAGCAGGGCGATCGCCAAGGCGCTGCCCTCCGACGGGTCGGTTCCGGCTCCGACTTCGTCTAGCAATACTAAGGAAGACGGTGGAGTCTCTAAACGCTGCCCCTCGTCTCCTGCCCCGTCACGGCTGCCCAACGCCTCCAAAATGCGACTAATCCGCCGAATATGCCCCGAGAATGTCGAAAGGCTTTGCTGCAACGACTGCTCGTCGCCAATGTCGGCCAAAATTTGGTCAAACCAGGGCATTTCTACGGGTTCGCGAGCCGGGACAAATAGTCCCACTTTGGCCATCAACGCTACTAGTCCCAAGGTTTTGAGCGTGACGGTTTTACCGCCGGTGTTGGGTCCAGTAATGGCCACGACCCGAATCCGGGGTTGAATCAGCAAGTCTACCGGAACCACAGGTGTACCTTGCTCGTGCTGCTGTTGCCAGACCAGCAGCGGATGCCGCAGTTGCCGCAGCACAATTGGGGCGGGTAGAGCATCAGACTGTTGACGGGTGGCGGGGGTTGGGTTGGAGTCACTCTCTCCAGCTGGCACCGAGCCAAATTCGACAAAGCGCGGTGGGTTTGCCCCCAGCCAAAAGGAATAGCGGGCCCGGGCGGCGGCTAGGTCTAGGGTGGTGGCGATCGCCAACAGTCGTTCCAGATCAGGTTTCACTGCACCCACTTGTGCCGTCAAAACGCGGCGGACGGCTTCTTCTTCGACTTGTTCTTGCCTTAACCACTGCCGCATTTGATTTCCCAGCCCCACAATAGACTGCGGTTCGATATATAAGGTTAAGCCGCTGGTGGAGGTGTCGTGGACGATGCCGGAAATTACATCGCGGTGGGACGATTTAACGGGCAAGACAAAGCGATCGCCCCGCTGGGTAATCAGCGATTCTTGCACAGCGTTGCTGTGGCGCTGCAAAATGTTTTGCAGCATTTGATAGATGCGATCGCGCTGTTGTTTGAGCTTGACTCGAATATCGGCTAATTTGGGGCTGGCGCGATCCATAACTTTGCCGCGCTCGTCGATGCAGCGATGGATTTCTTGTTCCA
>JAYUYI010000633.1:0-7533 GCA_043752545.1 Thermoleptolyngbya sp. | reverse complement strand
CTCTGGGAAATCTGCCGACACGCCAGAGTGTTTGACCGCCCAAATTGTGGTGCGATTTGGCTTTGAGATTTGTGAAGATGACTTTTCTAACTTAAAGGTAGGGATTCGCTTCGACCCACAAGTGACGTATCTCTACGAAATTAAAGCTGACCGCACAGTACAGGTTTGGACGCCCACACTGGCCTATCAGCAAGATCCATCCCTTGGCTTAGAGGGCTGTCAACGGCTGGTAGGGCAGCCCGTGCAACAATAGGCGCACCTGGAGAAACATGCTGCATAATTCCAGAAATTAGAACGCTATCTGAGCAGCGCTCTTTGATCACCAATTATCCTCACAGACTAGACGAATTAGTACAAAAATACTATACTACTTCTCAGCTAGTGCTTCCATTGGGCTTTAGATCCGAATAACCTCCCCTAAAGCCCTGGAAGTTTCCTCTGAAAGGACAGTGAAATGAGCGTAGACCAGACCAGTCAGTTAATTCAGCTCGTGCTCAATTCGGTGCTAATGGCGATCGCCTGTGGCCTAGTGCTGCTGGCCATATTGACCCGGCACACCGGCATTGATCAGCAGCTGCGGCTCCTAAATCGGGACGTACAGACTTTGTTTGACGGCATCGATCCACTGCAAGAAGCATTTATTGCCGAGGATGTGTTCCCAACTACCTCCCGCCATTATGTGCCGTCTAGGGCTCGACGAGAACGAGCTAGCCAGCTCAAAATGCAGCAGCAATATCTACGGCAGCGCTACCGAATTAGCCAAACCAGTATGCTGGCTACCTATGTAGCCCTACTGCTGCTATTGAGTAACACTGGCCTGCTGGCGCTTCGCACGTTGATTGATTGGGATTGGCTCGTTACCCTGTCACTCTACCTGTTTATCGCAGGCATCCTAATGTTCTTGATGGGCGTGGGTTTGGCTCTACTAGACGTTTACAGATCTCGTCGCTCTCTATTGGAAGAACTCCATGAACGGCTGCCAATCAATCGCATCACGGCATTTCGCGTTAAACTGCCTCTGACGTCTCCGCAGCTCGGTCTTCGCAGAACCCAACGCAAACTGCCTGTTAGCTCGCAGTAGACAACAAAACTGGTCATTCTGGGGCAAGGGCTTGGCGTTGCCAAGCCCCCCTAATCGCTGACTGTGCAGGTCATTTAAGCCCCACCCCAGTCTCTAGTACGATCGCCCCTTGATATCAGCCAGTTCTGCGGCTGCAAGTACGCCATCTTCTGAGTAGTAGCCCGACGCTTTTTTCGCTTCGATTTCTACCTGGGCATCGGCGGGCACCAATTCAGGTGGGATGGCAATCCGCTGCACCACTTCAATCCCCGCCCCGGTGATGGCATCATATTTCATGTTGCTCATCGACACCAAGCGATCGATTTTGGTGATCCCTAGCCAGTGCAGCACGTCGGGCATTAGCTCCTGGAAGCGCATGTCCTGCACGCCCGCTACACATTCGGTGCGGAGGAAGTAGGCATCAGCGCGATCGCCTCCTACTTGGCGTTTGCGGGCATTGTAGACCAAGAACTTGGTCACCTCACCCAAGGCGCGGCCTTCCTTGCGGCAGTATACAATCACGCCTGCTCCGCCTGCTTGCGCCGTTTGGATACACACCTCAATCCCGTGGACTAGATAGGGTCGGCAGGTGCAGATATCAGAGCCAAATACGTCGGAGCCATTGCATTCATCGTGCACCCGCACCGCTAGGGGTTTGGTTGGGTCTGCCAAGCTAGATTCATCGCCCACAATATAAACGGTGGTGCCGCCGATGGGGGGCAAAAACACCTTTAAGTCAGGGCGAGTGACCAGTTCAGGAAACATGCCGCCTGTTTGCTGAAACAAAATCCGCCGCAGTTCCCACTCGTCTACCTCTAGCCGTTTGGCTAAACCGGGCAAATACCAGACGGGATCAATCGACGCCTTGGTCACCAGCAAATTGCCGTCACTTTTGAGCAGATGCCCATCGACGTGCAGGCGTCCGGCGGCAATTTCGTCTTTGAGTTCAGGGATTTGAATGTGGGCACGGGTGATGGCGATTGTGGGGCGAATGTCGTACTCTACTGGATACAGCGGTGCAAACACGTCGCCAGCGATCGCCCCCCATGGGTCGAGGGAAACAATGCGGTCGGGATCACTCCAACTAGGATGAGGCCCAATCCGGATCGTAGGAGCGGTGTTGGTGAGGTCGGCCAAGTGATTGGGATCGAGCACGCCACTCGCTACCGCTAGCGCTCGGTAAACGCTGTAGGAGCCTCCATGTGTGCCAATCACGTTGCGATTAGTCTGGCTGCGAACTGAACCAATCACTGGACCGCGATCGCGAGGATCTGCCGACCCCCAGTGCAGCGGATCGATTTTTGCTCCCACGCCATTGTGATGCGAGGTCAAAATGATATGCTTTTGCCTTGACTTGGGCTGTGCGTCTTTCATAGCTTGTAAAGTTGCACCCTATGCGTAGTAGCATCCTGAATCTATCACCTGAATCGATCAATCGACACCGTTAAAATTCAAAGCTGAATCTTCTCATCGCCTGCTGGGCAGACCAATCAAGACATCAGTTTTTCAATCAACTGTGTATTTAGAAGTAACAACAATAGTAGCAGGATTTTAGAATGTGTAGAACTAATCAATTGCTCATTGCAAACAGCCCTGAATATTTTTTGATTTAAGATCTAAATTACTGGCTGATAGAGTCTGCCGACAGTATTGATTGACCGATAATTATCTGCAACTTCTATGGGACTATGGCGTTTGCCTAAAGATGAAATCGAGGCTTTGATTTGTCTCTAAAAAAGATGCTGTGCGGCTAGCGCCTGGTTCGAGATCTACAGGTTAAGGTGGTTGCTCTATTGTCTTGGACTACCTAAATTCCTCAATACTGCTGACGTTTCTGCATATATTTTGCATTTTCCATATATGCAAAATATATGTACAAAAAAGCATGCAGGACTTAAGGGCTTCACCAAGTTTTTGATAGTTATCTTGACCGATTCACGAATTTCTTAAAAGCATGAAAACAGACGTTATTCTAATTCAGCATCCTCTGGTTCAGCATAAGCTAACGCTTATGCGTCAAGCCACAACCCACACACAAGATTTTCGGCGGTTGCTTAAGGAAATATCGATGCTGTTGGCCTATGAGGTAACGCGAGATTTACCGCTCAAATATGAAACCATTCAAACTCCGATTGCGGCGATGGAAGCGCCGATGCTAGCGACAGAAAAGAACATGGTAATTGTATCCATCATGCGAGCCGGACAGGGGCTATTGGAAGGCATGCTGGAACTAATTCCTACCGCAAAAGTTGGGCATATCGGGCTATACCGGGAGCCGACCACCCTGACTGCTGTGGAATATTATCTCAAACTGCCTCACGACACGGAATATCGCAATATGCTGGTGGTGGATCCCATGCTAGCAACAGGCAACTCTGCGGTGGCAGCGGTCGATCGGCTAAAAGAGGCAAAACCGCTTTCTATTAAGTTTGTCTGCCTGTTGGCAGCACCTGAAGGCATTCAATATTTTCACGATCAGCACCCCGATGTTCCAATTTATACCGCTGCGGTTGACCAGCGCTTAGACGACCACGGTTACATCATTCCGGGGCTAGGAGATGCAGGCGATCGCCTCTACGGCACCAAGTAACATTTACTCTCTCGGATCGCCCTTGATTTGCAGGGGGCAAGCTGATTGAGTGATCATGCTAATTTAGGCAGCATCCGCTGAGCTATAGGTCTTGCAATTCTGGCAACTCTGCCTTAGTGTCAATTAAATCTAAGCATTAGACTAACTAGATTTAATAGTGTTCGTTGCAATCGGCTGTTGCCCTCAGGCGATCGATCGTTAACCTTGTTAATGTATTCTGTTGACAAACGCAATATCAGGTTATTGTCTCAAAGGTTGTTATTTGGAAGGTAGTGCCATGGACCCTGAAGTGAAAGAAGACGTGATAGAAGATCTCACCTCTCCAGAATTCATCAGCACCGAGGAGTCAGGGCCGGTGACTCCATTTTCAAGCTCTGAAACTAACGAGCAATGGAGTCAGGTCGTAGACAAAGCAACGGCATTTTTGGCCGATTTGCCCGATTATTTGACAGATTTTTTTGGACAATACAAGCGCCCAATTGTCACGGCTGGCTTGATTTTCGGTTCTGTGATTGCCGTTAAGCTAACGCTGGCAATTCTGAGTTCGATCAACGAGATTCCTTTACTGTCGCCCACGTTTGAGTTAATTGGGCTAGGCTACTCTGCCTGGTTTATTTACCGCTACTTGCTGCGGGCATCTAATCGTAAAGAATTGTCGAGTGACTTTAACGAGCTGAAGGCTCAAGTGCTAGGACAGCGTAATCAAAATACACCCAAGCTTTAGAGCCACTGCTATCGTTCATGGGTTATGGGTTATGGACTGGTTTCAGTAATGGTATGGGTAGTGGGTTACAGCACTACCTATGCTTTTTGGCCGTTATTTTTTCGCCATTATTTTCTGGCTACACTTTACTGAGGCTGGCTCAATCGACTTTACAGATGCGATCGCAATCAAGCTTAAATGTCAAAGTAAAAATTACTAGCTTCCGGTACTAGCCTTACGGTACTATTAGAGGCTGCCAGTAACGTTAGAAGCTGCGCTTTAAACCCCGTCGCTCTGTTGGTTCTGGCCGTGGCTCTTCATCTCACCGTAGACCATTTTCAAGCGATTCGTGCCTATGCTGAACACACCTATCCTCATGAGTGCTGTGGCTTGTTGTTGGGCATGAACAGGCAAACTACTGGTGACGTTAGCCATACTGTTCACACTGTTGTAGAGCTGTGGCCTACTCAAAATGCCTGGACTGTTGAGACGGCAGCGTTAACGGAGTCTCCCCATACCGTCACCTCCACTCGTCGCTACTGGATTGATCCCAAAGATATTCTGGCAGCCCAACGCTATGCACAGAATCACCAGTTCGATATTATTGGAATCTACCATTCTCATCCCGATCATTCAGCCGTGCCGTCGGAGTGCGATCGCACCTTGGCGTGGTCAGGCTATTCGTACGTGATCGTTTCCGTGCTCCGGGGCAGCGCTCAAGATTTACTATCCTGGAGCTTAGACACCCACCACCAGTTTCAACCCGAAGCCGTAGTGCTAACAGAGGGTGCCTGACCAGTTGATTCAGTATCTGTGCCCCCAAAAGCCCGCTGCCTGCTGCTCCAAATCCCTGCATCTTTGAAATCTTCTCCCTACCTACCTTTTCTTTGCTATGCTCAACCCCAATCTGGACAAGATCCAGCTCACTAAAGACGACTACGAACGCTATTCGCGTCACCTAATCCTTCCCGAAGTTGGGTTAGACGGGCAAAAGCGGCTTAAAGCAGCTAGCGTGCTGTGTATCGGGACCGGTGGGTTGGGATCTCCATTGCTCTTGTACTTGGCCGCAGCGGGCATTGGCCGCATCGGCATTGTGGATTTTGACATTGTGGATAGCTCTAACCTGCAACGGCAAGTGATCCACGGCACCTCGTGGGTGGGCAAACCCAAAATTCAATCGGCAAAAGATCGGATTCTGGAAATCAATCCTTACTGCCAGGTAGACTTATACGAAACCCGCCTCAGTGCCGAGAATGCCCTCAGCATCATCGAACCCTACGATGTCGTGGTAGACGGCACCGATAATTTCCCCACGCGTTACCTAGTCAACGATGCTTGTGTGTTAGCAGGCAAGCCTAATGTCTATGGCTCCATCTTTCGGTTTGAGGGGCAGGCGACGGTGTTTAACTACGAAGGTGGGCCAAACTACCGCGATTTGTATCCTGAGCCACCGCCACCCGGATTGGTACCGTCTTGCGCCGAAGGAGGCGTTCTAGGGATTCTGCCCGGCGTGATTGGAGTGATTCAGGCGACCGAAACGGTCAAAATTATTTTAGGCGTGGGCAAGACTCTCAGCGGTCGGTTGCTGCTGTACAATGCCCTCGACCTGACATTTCGAGAACTGAAGCTGCGGCCTAACCCCGTCCGCCCCGTGATTGAAACGTTAATTGACTACGAAGAATTTTGTGGAATTCCCCAGGCAAAAGCAATGGAAGCGCAGCAACAGGCCGACCTGCAAGAGATGACCGTAACCGAGTTGAAGCAGCTGTTAGACAGTGATGCAGACGATTATGTATTGATCGATGTGCGTAACCCGAATGAGTATGAGATTGCTCAAATTCCGGGCGCTGTCTTAATTCCCCTGCCCGATATCGAAAATGGAGATGGGGTGAGCCGAGTCAAGGATCTGCTCAATGGGCATCGGTTGATTGCCCATTGCAAAATGGGTGGACGCTCGGCTAAAGCGCTGGCCATCTTGAACGAGAGAGCGGGCATTAGTGGTACTAATGTGAAGGGGGGGATTAACGCCTGGAGTCGTGAGGTCGATGCGACGGTACCCCAGTATTAGGCGAGCCTAAAGCCGTTTGAGCTTAGCCGTTTGAGCCTAATTGAACAGGCGATCGCCCGATTGTATAATTCCAACGGGTGAGGTTTGATCATTGATTTAGCCGTTATTCTGAGAGACTTAGAGGTTCACTCTCAATTGCCTATATTAGGCACCTCTAAAAGTATTAGGGGCAGCGGGGGCTGGCCCCTAATTTTTTTGACCCATCTTCTAAAGAAATCCATAGAATGTGAGCTGGAACAGGCTTCGATGCGCTCGAGATCCAGAGCGTGAGTTCGCCATCTTGTTACACTAACGGCAATATAGATGGTTTTATGACCTTTTATGAGTGAAGCTAATCTTCGCTACTCCTCTCTACCGGGTGGGTTAACGGAGAATGAAGTAATTGTCCGGCGCGCCTCGGGGCAGGGTAACAACGTCACACTTCAAACGAGTCGTTCCTACGCCCAAATTTTTCGGGAAAATCTGTTTACGTTTATTAACGCTGTGTTCTTTGGCATCAGCGTGGTTATGCTGCTGCTGCACCGCCCTGGAGATGGCTTTTTGGTGATTGTGGTCATCTTTGGTGGCGTAATTATTAACATTTATCAAGAAATTTGGGCCAAGCGCAAGTTAGATGAAATCGCCCTGCTGAACCGACCGCGCGCTACAGTGATTCGCACTGGTCAAGAGCGTGAGGTCGAGCCGAGTGAAATTGTGCTAGGCGATGTGCTGCTGCTGCGATCGGGCGATCAGATTTTGGTGGATGGTCAGGTCGTGGGGGGCGGGCATGTTGAGGTCGATGAGTCGCTCTTGACGGGGGAATCGGAGCTGGTGCCCAAAACGGCGGGGCAGCCTTTATTTTCTGGCAGTTTTTGTGTCAGCGGCACAGCGTGTTATGAAGCGCAGCAAGTGGGCAAAGCAACGCTGGCTTACCAGCTGATGACTGGAGCGCGCGAATTCCGGCATGTCTACACGCCTCTCCAGCGCGAAATCAATGTGATTATTCGCGTGTTCGTACTGATTGCCTGCTTTTTGTGGATTCTAATTGGAATTAGCTTTTTAAGCCGATCGCTCTCAATCAACGACGTCGTGCAGCGGGCGGCTGTCGTAGCGGGGCTGGTGCCAGCCGGTTT
>JAYUYI010000632.1:0-3042 GCA_043752545.1 Thermoleptolyngbya sp. | reverse complement strand
TGGGCAATTGAGTCCCTTGTTAAGAATTGGTAATCCAGATAGCGGAGTTGGGTTAGATTTGCTGATCAACCGTCGTTTACGCTTCCAAGCGGCATACGGAACTAGCGATGCAGGTAATCCTCAGTCGGGATTTGTATTTGGCAAAGGTGGCTATGTTTTGGGCGGTCAACTTTTAATCCTGCCCACCAATCATTTGCAGTTAGGGCTGACGTATATTACAGGCTATACTCCTGATGGACGGTTAAATACGTTTACAGGTAGTCGCATCGCCGATGCATCAGGATTCATTGATCAACCCGCTCAAATTCACGCTTTAAATACGACTTTGCAATGGGAAATTTCTCCTAAAGTGGCGCTCGCAACTTGGGCAGGTGTAGCGGTGACCTATGCGGCTCGAATCAATGGGGGAGCGGCAAGTACTACCTATGCGGCTTTGCTAGGAGTGCGCGATCCCTTCAATCGTCAGCAGGGTGATTTGTTGGGTATTGTGTTTGGGCAGCCGTTGAGCTTGTTAGAAGTAAGTGGTTTTCAAGGTTCAACGGGTTTAGTCACCGATGGCGCATCTTCTTTTCATGCCGAACTGTTTTATCGCTTTAAGGTGAATGATTATCTTTCGATTACGCCTGGAATGTTTATGGTGACCAATCCCGGTAACTTTGAAGATAATAATACAATTTATGTTGGAGCAGTGCGGACTTCTCTTCGGTTCTAGATGTGAGATGTTTTGGGAGTTAAACGTATGAACATAAGTTGGATATTTCGGTTCATAGGCGGAGGGGCGATCGCCCTCATCCTCCCTTTTGGATGCATCCTTCCCGCTCTAGCCCAGCAGGCTCCTCAGCAGGCTCCGACTGATCCCACGGTTGCCCCGCTGCCTCCACCTGCGGTCACCACCACGACTCAAAACTGTCGTCGTCGCCTGGTGCGAGGTCAATGTCTACGCCTGAGAGCCACTTTTTTTGAAGAAGAACGTCGTTTACGCTATGGGTTTACAGATTTTTTAGAAGCCGCACTAGATGGCGCGAGTAACTCAATTAATTCCAGTATTCGTAATCCAGATTTCTTTAATATTGATCCTTCAGTGGAGGCTAATCCCGAAGAGTTACAGGGCGACTTAACCTTACAAAGTCGCGATCCAGATGATGACACTTTTTTAGAAGGAGGTTTTGCGCTGCCTGGAGATGGAACAGAGTCATTAGTAATTACAGATGTGACGCGCGACCAAGACAGCCCGCAGACGGGACGGATTTCGATCCGTGGCATAATTCAGGTGCCAAATCCTGATGGCACTACGAGTCCAGTGAATGTCAATATTACGAATGGTCAATATAGAGCGAGCGGTAGCCAGCGAGGAGATTTGTTTAGCGGCACAATCGAGATTACCGATCCCAATAATCCCAATCAAACCGTCTTAATTCAGGTTCCTCGCACAGACCTAAATGGAGTTGAAGACGATAGCGATAGCATTACTCGCCCTGCCAATCTTTCGATTGGTCGCCCCGTCGATCGCTAAGGCTACATACTTTTGAGTGATCAATCCGAAAGATTAGTAAGTTATCAGGGTTCATTCTATTTAATTTTGCAAGTTGTTCCCATTTCAATTTTTAAGGAATTCTTTATGAGTACTCTGCGCTTTTCTCAATCTTTGATCATCCTGACGCTGTTGAGCGGATCTGCTTTAATCGCTCCAGTCGTCCGTGCCCAAACCGCGAACCCGCCAGCCCCGACCGCTAGCCCAACCGCTCCTACTACTGCAGCCGCAACAGTATTTGAATGCCTCCGATATGAACCCGCTGGATTTGCCACTGTGGCTCGTCGTGGCGATCGCGTCACCCCTCCTATGATTAGTTGGACGACTACTTTTGGTGGTTTCAGTGCTGAAGACCGCTGCAACATTGTTAGCGATCGCCTAACTAATGCGGTGGCGAACACCCCAGAAGGCAAGCTCAAAAACATGAAACTTACCTACGGACGCGTGAATGGTTCCCCGGTCATTTGCTTCGTTGGTAGCGAAGCAGAGGCTTGTAATAACCGCAATCTATTGTTAACCCTCCGCCCCCAAGATCGGGGTCAAGAGCGAGCAATTCTACAACGCATGGTGACGTTCAGTGTTCAGGGATCGGGGAGTGCCATCCAGCAATCCGCCACGCAAGACTATGCGCCATTGGGTGAGGCAGTGGAAGCTCAACTGAGTCAACCCAATGAACAGACTCCTGCATCTTCTACGCCTGCTAACGCTGTACCGCCTACTAACACTGTACCGCCTACTAACACTGCCCCGCCTACTGTAGATCAAGGGATTTAACCCAACCATGAAAAAAATCGCACGATGCCCGGTTAGAGCAATTATGGGCAGTCTGGCACTGGGGCTAATGCTGGTTTGGGCAGGAGGTACTGCCACTGCCGACGAATCGCGATCGCCCCTCAGCCAACCATCCAGTTCTACCAGCGATCGCTCCATGCAGCCTAGCTCTATGCAGCCCAAATACATTGAAGCGATTGCCACTCGGACTACTGTGGTGATTGCCCAAGCGCTGCAAGCGGGAGAAGTTGAAACAGGCACTGCTTTTTACCCAGGATCAGGAGTGATTGTGGCAAGAGCCGGGAACATTCATTATGTTGCTACCAATCTTCATGTGGTTCGTTCACCAAATGTACCCTACGGTATCCGTACCTATGATGGCAAAATTCATGTAGTCACAAAATATGATAATGACTATGGCATTCAACGCTTAGGAGAAGAACTGGAGAATACCATTCGGGGATTTGATTTAGCGATTGTTACCTTTGAAAGCGATCGCGATTATCCGCTCGTTGGAATTAATTTGAACACAGTGATTACACCGGGAGCAGCTACGTTTGTCTCAGGCTGGCCCCAAACGCCCCAGAATCAACCCATGAATCAGCGATTTTCTCCCGGCGAAATTGTGACCGTGCAACCGCCTGATCCAGACGGGGGATATGGATTGTTTTACACGAGTGCAACTGCTGTGGGAATGAGTGGAGGCCCTGTTTTTAATGCCCAAGGGCAAGTGATTGGGA
>JAYUYI010000631.1:0-3042 GCA_043752545.1 Thermoleptolyngbya sp. | reverse complement strand
CCTTTAAGGAGTGTTGAGTAAATTGGAGAACCGTAAAGAAAAAATTCTTGTTGTGGACGACGAAGCCAGTATTCGGCGCATCCTTGAAACTCGTCTCTCCATGATTGGCTATGATGTCGTCACCGCTGCCGACGGCGAAGAAGCCCTTGAAACGTTCCGACATTCAGATCCGGATCTAGTTGTGTTGGACGTGATGATGCCCAAACTAGACGGTTATGGCGTTTGTCAAGAGCTACGTAAAGAATCTGACGTGCCAATTATCATGTTGACTGCCCTAGGCGACGTGGCCGATCGAATTACGGGGTTAGAGCTAGGGGCAGATGACTACGTAGTTAAGCCCTTCTCTCCCAAAGAGCTAGAAGCCCGCATCCGCTCTGTATTGCGTCGGGTTGAAAAAACTGGCACTTCGGGCATCCCTAGTTCTGGTGTGATTCACATCAACAGTATTCGCATCGACACCAACAAGCGCCAGGTTTACAAAGGCGACGAGCGGATTCGGCTGACAGGAATGGAGTTTAGTCTCCTCGAACTACTGGTCGGGCGATCGGGTGAACCATTCTCCCGTTCCGAGATTCTCCAAGAGGTGTGGGGCTACACGCCAGAGCGTCACGTCGATACCCGAGTAGTAGATGTTCATATTTCTCGACTCCGGGCCAAACTCGAAGATGATCCCAGTAATCCAGAGCTAATCCTGACGGCGCGGGGCACAGGCTACTTATTTCAGCGAATTGTACCCCCAGGAGAATTAGAATAGTTGGCCTGCTTTCATCCGCTTCTCCGGTTTCGGGTATGGTCCATCTGATAGAATTTTTGAGGTTTCTATAACTTTGATCGATGGGTTCAACTCAGGCACGGATTGCAGTTGACGCGATGGGTGGGGATTTTGCCCCAGCCGAGATTGTCGCAGGTGCCATTAGGGCACAGGCAGAGCTAGGCGTAGAGGTTCTGCTAGTTGGCGATCCAGCGCAAATTGAAGCGTCGTTAAAGCACCATAACTCTCCTCATAATCTGGAAATCGTTCCAGCGGAGGACGTTGTAGAAATGCACGAAGAGCCGCTGAGCGCTATTCGGCGCAAGCCTGCGGCGTCCATTAACGTCTCAATGAATTTGGTTAAGCATGGTAGGGCGGACGCAGTTGTGTCTGCGGGTCACTCTGGTGCAGCAATGGCAGCGGCGCTGTTGCGACTAGGGCGGTTGCCTGGGATCGATCGTCCCGCGATTGGTGCAGTGCTACCGACGATGACCGCCAAGCCCGTATTAATTCTAGATGTGGGTGCGAATGTCGATTGTCGCCCCAAGTTTTTAGAGCAGTTTGCGATTATGGGTTCCGTCTATTCCAAGTACGTTTTAGGAATTGCCGAACCGAAGGTGGGCTTGCTCAATATTGGGGAAGAGGCGACCAAGGGTAACGACCTAGCGGTGCGCGCTCACCAGATGTTGCAGGACAATCCCCGCATTTCATTTATTGGCAATGCTGAAGGGCGCGACGTGCTCACAGGTAACTTTGATGTGGTCGTGTGTGACGGCTTTGTGGGCAATATTCTGCTGAAGTTTGCCGAGGCGATCGGTGGCGTGATGCTGCAAATTGTGCGAGAAGAGTTGCCCCAAGGTTTAAACGGAATGGTGGGGACTGCCATCTTGAAGCCTAATCTGCGTCGGATTAAGCAGCGGATGGATCATGCTGAACATGGCGGCGCGCTGCTGCTTGGGGTCGCAGGAATTTGCATTATCAGCCACGGTAGCTCCCAGGCTCCATCTATCTTTAACGCGATCCGGATGGCGAAGGAAGCGGTTGATCATGGAGTCCTAGAGCGGATTCGATCGCAGTATGGCCAACCTGAAGCGATCGCTGCCGACGGTCAGTCGTCTCTGTCTCGAAACAGCGACAAACCAGAGAGTGCTGAGTAATGGTGCAATATGTGAATGCCGGGGTTGCGTTTGTGGGCTGTGGGTCGGCTGCGCCTGCGGGCTACCTGGATAATGACGATTTAAGCCGGGTCGTAGATACGTCGGATGAATGGATTGCATCTCGCACAGGCATTCGGCGGCGGCATTTGGCAGCAGCAGATGAGTCGTTGAGGGCGATCGCCACTCAAGCGGCTCAAAATGCCTTAGCCATGGCGGATTTGACGGCGATGGATGTGGATCTAATTATCTTGGCTACCTCCACTGCCGACGACCTATTTGGCAGCGCCAGCCAGGTGCAGGCCGAACTGGGTGCTCTCAAAGCAGTCGCGTTTGACCTCACGGCAGCCTGTTCTGGTTTTGTATTTGCGCTGGTGACGGCATCACAGTTCATTCAAACGGGCGTGTATCGTAACGTGCTGGTGATCGGCGCAGATGTGCTGTCTCGCTGGGTGGATTGGGGCGATCGCCGTACCTGTGTGCTGTTTGGCGACGGCGCAGGCGCTGTAGTTCTGCAAGCGACCGACGGGGATACCCAGCTTTTAGGGTTTGAACTGCGCAGCGACGGTACCCAAAATAGCTGCCTCAATTTGGCCTATCAACCCCAGCCCAAGGAATTAACCGATACCTTCCGCGTGGCGCAGGGCAGTTTCCAACCCCTGACTATGAATGGTCAGGAGGTGTATCGGTTTGCCGTCAAGCGCGTGCCTGAAGTGATTGAAAAAGCCCTGTTTCGCTCCGACCTGAGCGTCGATCAGATCGATTGGCTGCTGCTGCACCAGGCCAATCAGCGGATTTTGGATGCCGTTGCCGATCGCCTCAAAATTCCTAGCCAGAAGGTGCTCAGCAACATGGCAGAGTATGGCAACACGTCAGCGGCCTCAATTCCACTGGCGCTTGATGAAGCTGTTCGCCGGGGCGATATTAAACCAGGAGATGCGATCGCCGCTGCCGGGTTTGGGGCTGGGCTAACCTGGGGAGCCGCCATTTTTCGATGGGGAACGTCAGCGTTGAGGGCAGAGATTAGCCACTAAAGCTAGGTGAAATCTGACTTACCTCAATTCTGCACCACTTAAATTACAGATGATCAATGACTAAAACCGCATGGATTTTTCCAGGACAGGGTTCTCAAGCAAT
>JAYUYI010000630.1:0-3057 GCA_043752545.1 Thermoleptolyngbya sp. | reverse complement strand
TGCCATGCTGCAAACATAGCTCTCGCAGTGCTCTAGGAAAGCGATCCACAATGTCAGCTAGAGGGCGCATCCGCACCTGGGTCAGCCGAGTCTGCAACTGATTGGCCGTTTTGTTCAGAGTGCGCGTAGTTTGCTCGACATCCTCCAAACTGAGATCGATATCGATGGTAACTTCTTGCACCTGAACGATCGTTTCTACCACCTGCTGAGACAGGAGGTGCAGGTCATCGTAGCGATCCATTTCCAGGGCATCGAACCCCTCAGTTTGGCTGAGGGCAGTATCGGAGGAGAGGGACAATCCATCCGGTGGCTCAAAATTGTCTAGCGACATCCCGTTATGGTCTGACTGATCGCCTAAATCACGCCACTCGCCCGGCGATAGCAGCTTCTGAGTCAGGCGTCCATTGCGATGCCGCTTGCCGCCCCTGGCAAGGCGATCGTAGGCAGTCCGTAGCTCTGAGTTAGAGTGTTCTAACACATGAACCCGATGGCCTAGCAGTTGCGCTAGGTTGCGGAGACGCTTCAAGTACAGATCAAGGGCGTTGCGATCGATGGTTAGCTCTCCAAACAAATCATTCAGTTGATTGAGTTGTTTAACCGATACGCGTACCGTAGCATCTAGATCTGGCTCCATTGAGTTGGCATCGGGCTGTTGCCAGGTGGCTCCTCTAGCCTCTCTGACCACAGGCTGATAGGCGGGGGGCGGTGCCTGTACCGCAGGCGGTTTAGGCAGAGCAACCGATTCAGACGGCATCTCAATCGATTCAAACTGAGCATCATAGATAGCTTCGTTGAACGCCATCTGGCTGGTGTCATCCCAGGAGGCAGCAGCCATAGAATCGAGGATGAGATTGAGCGGCTCTTGAGCCTGATCGCCACTGTCCGCATCGAATGAATCAGAGAGAGCTATGTCTGGCAAATCTATGTCTGGCAACGCCTCTGGTAAAACGAAACCTGGAATGGCGATCGCCCTTGGTAACGAGTCCAGTTGGTAGGTTAGCACCAGTGCCTGCGATCGCCGCCATGCCTGCAACGCTTCACGGGAAACCTGGTTGACCAGCTCTGAGTCCACCGCTGCAACATAGTCTGCCACAGATGTACAGAGTTGGCTAAATGCCTCCAGTTGCAGCATTTCACCCAACCCACCCAACTCTTGCGCTAGCAGCAATACTTCGTCGCGCAAGTTAGATTGCTCTGGATCATTGAGGGCGGCTTCTAAGCGTTGCAGACAGATTTCTACCTCCGATTCAAACAGCAGCGGTAGGAGATCTTGACCCTTATCAGCCGACAATACAGAGCTAGCATCTTCTTCTGGAGGATCACCTAACCGTTGATGTAACTCCTCAAACACAGACTGAGCTGTACCCGTTAGCCAATCGGGCTGAACCAGTATGCCTTGGCGATCGCAGCTAATCACATGACGCATACAGTCAATACCTCTCAGCAATAGCTGCACGAGGTCAGAGTCAACCTCCAGTGACTGCTTTTGTAGCTTGAGCACCTTGAAGGAATCTTCCAAACAGTGTGACAAATCGGTCAGGGCTTGATAGCCCATCATGCCCGCTCCACCCTTAATCGAGTGAGCCGCTCGCAGTGCCCCATTAATTTTCTGAGCATCAATTCGCTGATGAGAGAGTCCAAGGACTACATCTTCAAGAGTTTGCAGATAGTCTTCTGCTTCATCGAGAAACTGTCGCCGAATTTCTAGTTCCTTGTCCTGTGACATGGGTTTATTGCCAGTGATGAATAGTGTAAATCGCTCGCACCCCGATGGTGAGTTGCAGTCACAGCCCTAAAGCAAACAAATTAGCTGTCAGAATCGACTTTGAATGTCTCTACCGATTCCTGCAACTCTTGAGCGACAGCAACCGTTTTCCGCAGCGACAATGACACTTGACGCGAGGAATCTGAAGTGCGCTCAGACACTTGAGCAATCTGTTTCATCAGTCGAGAGACCGACTCAGACGTTTCAACTTGGGAGACGGTTGCATCTGAAATTGACTGCACTAATTCGTCAATCTGGTGGGATACATTGAGAATTTGGTGGAGGCTTTGCTTCGCATCGTCCACCAGATGCGTCCCTTCCACCACTTGTACGGTGCTTTGCTCCATCGCTTCTACCACTTGGCTAGTTTCGCGTTGAATGTTTTCGACAATTTTCTCGATTTCCTGCGTGGCGGCTGCCGACCGTGCCGCTAGTTCACCCACTTCCTCGGCCACCACAGCAAACCCTTGCCCTTCTTCACCGGCTCGAGCCGCCTCAATGCCCGCGTTAATCGCTAGGAGATTAGTCTGCATGGCGATTTGGTTAATTAGCGACACCACTTTAGAAATCTGCTGAGACGATTCCCCTAGCCGCTTCACCTTTTTCGCCGTTTCACCCACCGTTTCCCGCAGGCTGAGGATATTTTGGACAGTGCGGGCGATCGCATCCTCACCCACTTGGGCAGTCGTAGACGCATGGCGGGCAACCGTAGCCGCCTGCTGAGCACTAATTGCCACCGATTGAATCGAGCGCGTCATTTGCTCCACCGAGGCCAGGGTATGAGTAGTTTCTTCGGCTTGCTGTAGCGCTTCCTCTGCTAAATGCCGCATGGCTCCTTCATTCTCACCCAGCGATAGGTTCACCTGCTTAGCAGACAGCTTCACCTGGGTCACAATATCGCGCAGACTTTCCACAATCGAGTTAAAGAAGTCAGCAACAGTCCCAATGTCGCCAGCCGTCACATCTGCACGCACCGTCAAATCACCATGAGCCACCCCTTCCACATCGCTTAGCAAATCAATTAACTGCATTTGCAGCGTTTCTCGCTGGCGGCTTTGCTCTTGAGAAATCAGTTCTGCTTGCTGTTGAGCTTGCTCTCTGCCTTCAAACAATTCTGCTTGCTCTAGAGCAAATGTGAGCTGAACTGCCAGTTGAGAGACCAGGTTAATTTCTGCGGGTTGCCAGTACCGCGCTGCCGCACATTGGTGCACCGAGATTAAGCCCAAAAGCTGCCCTTGGCGCAGCAACGGAGCCACGATGCTGGCTCGAATTTCAAACCCGTCTAAGATATC
>JAYUYI010000629.1:0-7596 GCA_043752545.1 Thermoleptolyngbya sp. | reverse complement strand
CGGTCAGGGTAAATTCTTCATCTAACAAATAGTTTTGGGCGATCGCCATCAGCCCTTCATAATTGCGCCAGCTAACGGCAGACACCAGACTTACTGTGGCCAACACCACAACTCCTATGCCTTTGTACGCAACAATAACCTTCAGACTAACGGGACGCTGAGTTTGGATGGTCATAGGAAGGCCGATAGGAGACGCAAACAGCAAGCCAAGGGCGATCGGCCACTAGCCGAACTCGGTTAGCCTAATTAAAAGCCACAATTAGCCCCTAAAGAGAACTGTCTGTACTACTCTTTAGCGTGGTAGTACAGACAATACGATTTCTAAATTCAATTGTAGCGAATTGTAGCTAAAAAAACTTTGAACGGTTTGAATAGACCGCTGAGGAATCAGACGTAAACAAGTTTTGAGTTTTGAGTTAGATAGCCAATTCAAAACTCAAAACTCAAAACTCATTTCTTAGTAGCTACCAAAGGTGAAAACTAGCCCAGCTTGAACGCCGATATCAAACGAGTCAAACGGTGTGATGTTGACGCCTGTTGTAGCCGCCAAGTTACGGGTGATTGGCACATCGAACCCGGCAGAGAGCAGCAAATCAAAATTGCTATCGTCGCCCGTCGAAAAAGACAGACCCCCTCCGGCATAGGGCGCTAGGGTCAGATACTCAGTGGTAATGGGTTCGAAGTCGTAGGTGACAGGGATTAAAAACGTGACGTCGTTTTCGATCAGCAGGGTAGGTCGCACCGAAAAGCTAGGTCCCAGAGCCAGTTTGCTGAGCACAGCAAAACTGCTGTCACCCAAGGCGCTGTCTCCGCCAATGCCCAGATTCAGCCCAGCCCCCAAAAAGGAAGGATTGGAGCGGGCATCTTGATCAAAAAACTCAGGATTGACCGAAGCGATCGGGGTGCTTACCGTTCTTGCTTCAAAGTTGTAAGCAACGCCCAATAGAATACCCAAATCAAACGAGTTAAACGGAGCCACATTGACCCCAGCTGTAGCCGTAAATCGCCGGCTGAGCGGGATGTCTACCCCCCCAGTGACTAAAAAGTCAACTTCGCTGTCATCGCCAGTCGAAATTGAGATACCCGTGCCTAGGTAGGGCAACGCTCTCGGCAAATCGCCGCTGCCAATTTGAAAATCATAGGTAACAGGTACCAAAATCCCGACATCGTTTGTGAAGATAACGGCGGGTCGGAGGGACAGGTTAGAGGAGAGAGGTATTTTGCTAAAAACGGCAAAGCCTTCATCAGATAGCGCTCCATCCCCCGTCAACCCTAAGTTTGCACCGACGCCAATGTAGCCCAGCCGATATCGCGTCTCTTGAGTTTCTAGCAATAGCGGTTCAGAGTCTTGAGCAATCTGGAACTCCGCAGGGCGGGAGCCGGACTGGGCTGAGGGACTAGCAACTGGGGTCAGGACGCTGTGCGACGTTGCAACCGTAGGAAGAGTTGTAAAGGCACTTTGAGAAGGGGTTGCTGCTGAAGGCGCAAGCAGATCGGTGGCCGCATAGCTGGTCGATGGATCTGCTGGGTCTTCGACCGGAGTGGATGCGCTAAGTTCGTCTGTAGGAGCAGGCTGGGCAGGCGAGACCACAGCCGGACTCAAGCGGGGTGACGCTGAACCGGGTTCTATCGGGTCTGCTTGCACGACTTGAGGAATGAGGGCGATCGCCGATATGGCCACGCCAGCGGTCAGCAGCGACTGCGAAATAATCGATGCACGTTTCATCATGTATAACTCCTCAAATACCACACAATTTGAACGATAAGCGTCCTTAATCTCTGCGCTGAGAACTCCAAAAGAACTCTCAAGGCTGCATAAACTTAATAAATGTTTAATTAACCATGAGCAAGAAACGCCCAATACTGGCATCTTAATAGTTTGTCTACGGCTTGAAATGCACACATAGACAGAGAACTAAAGTGGAATATTAGGCGTTGCTGATTAGAGGAGCCATCTCTGGCTGTAGCCGCTGCAAGACTTGCTTTAGCACCACCGCCGTCCAATCAATATCTGCTTCAGTGGTATGACGGCCTAGGGTAAGGCGGATGCCCCCTGTGGCGAGGCGATCGCTTAATCCCATGGCGCTGAGCACCGGACTGGGGATCAGCTTGCCGCTGTTGCAGGCAGATCCAGAGCTAATGCCAATTCCGGCCAAGTTCATGTGGCGCACCAGGGTTTTGCCGCTGAGGCGGTCGGCGTCGGCGTGGCGCAGGTAAAAGCTGACGTGATGGGGCAGGCGATGCAGGCGATCGCCCGTTGGGATCAGCTCTGGGACATCGGCTAACAGGTCAAACAGGCGATCGCGCAGTGCCATTAGACAAGGCGCTTCGAGTGCCATCTCTTGGGCGGCTAGCTCCGCTGCAATCCCAAAGCCCGCGATCGCCGACACAGCCTGGGTGCCAGACCGCCGCGCCAGTTCTTGGCCGCCGCCCAGCACCACCGGCACCAGCGCTACTCCAGGTCGTACATAGAGCGCTCCGGCTCCCTGCGGCCCATAGAACTTGTGGCTAGAGAGCGACAGTAAATCAATCGGCAGCCGCTGCACATCAATTGGCAACCGTCCGGCGACCTGCACTGCATCGGTATGAAACAAGGCTCCATGGCAATGCACCGCTTGACTCAGGGCTTCAATCGGCTGGAGGGTGCCAATCTCGCTTTGGCCATAAATAATTGAAACCAATACGGTATTGGGCTGGAGTGCGGCCTGCAAATGTGCAGGGTCGATCCGACCCTGGCTGTTGACGGGCAGACGGGTGATCTGCCATCCTTCGCGCTCTAAGTGCCGCACTGGCTCGGCGACAGCCGAATGTTCAACGCTAGAAATGATCATGTGCTGGGGCGTGGCATAGTGGCGCGCTATGCCCAAAATTGCCAGGTTGTCTGACTCGGTGCCCCCAGCGGTAAATACAATCGTCTCTGGATCGGCGTTCAGCAAATCCGCCACCTGCACTCTGGCTCGCTCTACCACGGTTGCCGCCTGCTGCCCCCACTGATGCAAACTAGACGGGTTGCCCCACTGTTGGGTCAAAACCGACTGCATCAAGGCGATCGCCTCAGGGCGAGGCGGTGTAGTGGCACTGTAGTCCAGGTAGATTTGCATTCACGACCAACCGCGAGACTCCTCTTTCAGGATATAGCGCGCAGTCAACTGTGAACGGAAAAGGCATGATCATTTGAAGGCTGACTTCATTGAGGATTGCTTAGGATTGCTTAGGATTGCTGTAGACCAATACAAAAGCAGGAGATCTACCGATGTACGTACTGATTGGGGGTGCTGGCGTAATTGGCATGAGTCTGGCGCAAACATTGGTGAACTTAGGGCATACGGTGGCGGTGTTGGATGTGAGTCCAAATGCCTGTCGCTACGCACGCGAGCAGTTGGGGGTGATGGCATTTGAAGGGAGTGCGGTGAATACAGAAATGCTGCTAGAGGCAGGCATTCGTAAGGCAGATGCGATCGCCGCTGTCCTGCGGGAAGATGCGCTGAATTTGGCCATGGTGACGCTGGCCAAACACTATGGCGTGCCCCAAATTGTAGTGCGGATGCGCCACCGCGATTTTGCTGAACCCTACCGGATTGCCGGAGCCACTACCGTCGTCAATTCCATCGACCTGGCCGTTTCGACGATGGCGAATGCGATTGAGTATCCACAAGTTGAGTCGATGATGCACTTTGAACAAGGGCAGATTGAAGTCGTCAAGCTATCGATTCCGCCATCTTGTTCTGTGGTTGGATACAGCCTCGCCCAGATTGCGCAAGACTCACGCTTCCCGGTTGACTCGCTGATTATTGGCTATCAGCAGCATCAGCACGACAAGCTGGTGATTCCTAATGGCAACACGGTGCTAGAAGCAGGTTCCACAATTCTCATGGTGACGAAACCTGGCTCTATTCACCAAGCTGTCGATTTTATTGAGGGCTGTAGCCCATGAAGCACCTAAACCAAGTCCATGTCGAGAACTGTAGTTTTAGCCCTCACCCCCAGCCCTCTCCCAATGGGCGAGGGGAGCCGGAAAACCCTTCAAAGTCCCTCTCCCTAGGGAGCTACCGGGTATACACAAGTCGAAACTGGCTTCGTTTCAGGCTTTGTAAGCCCCCGTTCCCGGTCGTCTGGTAGGAGTCAACGGGTGTTGACCCGGTTCGGATGAGGGCGTTGGCTTGCCTGCTCGGAGCGCGGATCGCATCCCAATCCAAAAACGGGTGAACGAACCCGAACCGGGTAAACGAACCCGAACCGGGCGAACGACCGTGTCGCCCCTACCAATCGCTTGCGCGCTTAATCTTTTTCATTAGGCGCTGAATGTCTACCATTCAGCCGCTAATCTTTTTCATTCAGCGCTGATACTTTTTCATTCAGCGCTGAATGTCTACCATTCAACGCCGAATCTTTTAGGGCTGATGCGTCAGGTGTTTAGATCCCAGACTTCTGCCTAAAACCCAGCGCTAAATGAAAATGATTGATCACAGTTGCAGTAGGGGTCAACAGTTGCTGACCCCTACTGCATTGGCTCCCCCTAATTCTCGACCGTAAAGGTACTCATCGACGTTTGTAGAGTTTTTGCAATGCCAACTGTTTTCTGGAGTGAATCTGTAATTTGCTGAGAAGACTGCGCCGTGCGCTGTGAGATTTCGTTTAGATCTTGCATCAGTACCGCGACAGCTTGAGACACTTTTGTTTGGGAAAGTGTTTCTTCAGAAATCGATTGCACTAACTGGTCTGTCTGTTGTGAAAGCTGGCGGAGATGCCCCATATTCTTTTTAGCATCTTTCACAAATCGCGTTCCCTCCACAATTTGCACTGTGCTTTGCTCCATTGCCTCAATCACCTGCCGCGTTTCTTGCTGAATATCATCCACCAGTTTCTCAATTTCTTGAGTGGCAGATGTGGATTGAGTCGCCAGTTCGCCTACCTCTTCGGCAACCACGGCAAACCCTAAACCGCTTTCCCCGGCTCGGGCTGCTTCAATCCCTGCGTTAAGCGCCAGCATATTCGTCTTCATGGCAATTTGATTGATCAACGAGATCACCTTTGAAATCGATTGCGATGATTCGCCGAGTCGCTTCATTTTCTGAGCGGTTTCAGACATTGTTTCGCGCAGTTCTAAAATGCTCTGAACGGTAAAGTCGATCGCCACCTGACTGGCTTCTGCGGTAGTTGCAGCACTGCGGGTAAAGCTGGCGGCTTTTTGGGCGCTCTCGGCGACGGTCTGAAGGGACGCGGTCATGTGATCGACGGACGTAAGCGTTTGGGCGATATCTTTAGATTGTCTCTGGGCTTCATCGGTCAGCTGCTGAATGGTGAATTCGTTTTCGCTGAGAGCACTGTTGACCTCAGTCGCAGACTCCTTCACCTGCATCACAATCTGCCGCAAGCTTTCAACAATGGCATTGAAGAAGTCGCCTACGGTACCAATTTCGCCAGCGGTCACATCTGCCCGCACCGTCAAGTCTCCCGATGCCGCCCCTTCTACTTGCTCTACCAACTCGACTAACTGCCGTTTTAAGATGTCTTGCTGCTGCCGCTGGTCGTCGGCTAAGTTTTCTGCTTGTTGGCGCGATCGCTCTAGTTGGGTTAGCACCTGTAGGCGATCGAGTGCCAGCCCCATCTGGACGGCAACTTCCTTAAAGAAGGTAATTTCTGGCTCTTGCCAAAACCGGGTTTGCGAACATTGATGGGTTACCAATAATCCATGCAACGTATTGTTTGCCAAAATGGGTGCGACCAGATTTGCTCTCACTTTAAAGGGTTTCAATTGCGCTAAATGGCACTCTGTTAGCCCAGCATTGTCAATATCTTCTAAGGCTTGAACGCGACCCTGTTGGTAGCGCTCGACAAACTTATCGGCAAAGCACGGATCGGCAATCATGGTGCCCAGCGCCGTTGGGTACTGATGCCCTACCGATTCTGCCACAATCGTGCCTTTCCACTGCTCATCAAATAGGTACACAATCGCTCGGTCAGTTTGCAACGTGCCTCGGACATTACGCAGGGTAGAGTTATAAATCTCTTGGTTGTTGTTGGCAGTACGAATGCGTGAACTGATTTGATAAAGCTGCTGTGCCCGCTCTGTTTCAGCATCCTTTTGCGCTAAGAACGCGACTCGATCGAGCGATAGCCCGAGCTGAATGGCTAGAACTTTGAGGAAGTCAATTTCGTTAGGATTCCATTCATGCGGCGCATAACAATGGTGCGCAATCAGCAAGCCATAGAGCTGATCATCTTTAACAATGGGGGTGACCAAGTTGGCTTTGATTTGTAACTTAGTCATTAACTGCAAATGGTCTGGATGGAACCCAGCATTAAACACATCGTTTGTGGCAACGACTCGTCCTTGGAGATACGCGTCGATTAGGGTTTTGCTAATGCAGGCATCTTCAATTTTGTCTGCTAACGCCACTGGCAAACCGGGTGCGACCGATTCGTCAGAAATGTAGCCGTTCCAGTTTGGGTAGAAGCGATAAACTACAACTCGGTCGGCATGTAGGAGTTTTCTAGCACCTTGAATGGCGTATTCAAATACCTCAGTTAGATCTTGCCTGGTGCGAACTCGAAGGCCAGCAACTTGACCAATCAGCCGGGTTTGCTCGACTTCTAGCTCGCGCTGATGGTCTTGCGCAGACATCGCGGTTTTAGCATCCAACAGCATGGTCTTAGCAGTTGTTGTATCATCGGCCAATTGGTTGAATGCCTGCGCAATTTGTCCAATCTCATCGGCTGTAGTGATGTCCGCTCGAATTTGATGGGATCCTAGCGCATACATCTGAGTTTCTCGCTGGAGCTGTTCGACGGGTTTGGCGATCGCCCGATATAGCAACACCATCACGCCTGTGTTTGCAGCCATCACAAGTGCGATCGATAGCAACATTTGCTGCATCGTCAGCCCCGCAATGGCTTCAGCCCGAGAGGTGGCCTCGGTGGGCGAGCCGCTGCCGCTGGGTTGAACCGTCTGGGGGATTTGCTCAACGGCTGTGGTAAACCACATCCCGGCTGCCGCAATGCTCGCCACCGACAACATCCCCGATGTTAACCAGCCAATTAGGTGTTTACGGCGTACAGATTGAATACCAGAGCGATCGAGTGCAGCCGATGGTGGTTCTCCAGCGATCGCATCTTGCTGGTTGGGGGTGAGTTCAAGCTGCGATTGCTTAGATCCATCTGATTGGTGATTTGGCTCAAAAGCGAAAGATGGTTGAACTCGATATTGATTCGTCATCGGATTGAAACCTCAGTTTTCGGGATATCAGTTTTCGGAATAACTATTGCGTGACAGCCGACTAGCCGCAGTCGTCGCAGGTGGAAACCTATGCCGCATCGCTGCCACTGTGCAATCTTAAATAGGATCACAGCTCCGACAGTCACCGCCCATTTGCAACGAAACGCAATGCTAGAGCGAACCGGCAGGGTTCACCTAACAGCTAACGCGGTGTGCAACTTTCAATCCGCCCTCATCCCCCAACCTCTTCTCCCACAAGGGGAGCCAGAGTGGCTCAAAGTCCCTCTCCCGCTCTGGGAGAGGGCTTAAAGCCTTCGGCATACATGAAAAGGGTGAGGGGGTTCGGCAACGTTGCACATGGCGTTAGCTAAGAAGTAATT
>JAYUYI010000628.1:0-7610 GCA_043752545.1 Thermoleptolyngbya sp. | reverse complement strand
CAAAACTCAAAACTCAAACTTCAAAACTCAAAACTCAAAACCCCTCTCCTGAAGTAGTCTTTCGCGTTCGCGACGAAGGGCAAGGGATTCCAGCCGACCAGCTAGAACGAATTTTTGAACGGTTTCAACAGGTAGACTCGTCAGATTCTCGTAAGAAGGGGGGCACTGGTCTGGGGCTAGCCATCTGTCGCAAAATTATTGAGCAACACAGTGGCAGAATTTGGGCTGAAAGCACACCGGGAGCGGGAAGCACCTTTGCGTTTACATTACCTGCTCTCATCAGGGCAAATCTTGAGTAGAGGAGGTCTAAATGTTCACCAAGTGTATTTTAATTATTGACGATGAAGAAACCATTCAAACGGTCGTTCAGTTTGGGATCAAAATAGCTGCCGGATGGGACGTGTTGAGGGCTGGGTCGGGAGCGCAGGGCCTCCAAACTGCCCAGCAGGAGAAACCCGATGTAATTTTATTAGACGTAATGATGCCGGATATGGATGGGATTGATACCTTTAAAGCACTTCAGTCCCATGCCGCAACAGCACAGATTCCGGTGATTTTTTTAACGGCTAAGGCTCAAACAGCAGAAAAGCGTCAGTTCAATGATTTGGGCGTCAGTGGTGTTATTACCAAACCGTTCAATTCACTCTATTTACCCGCACAAATTGCCCGCATTCTCCACTGGTAGCAACCTCAATGAAAATTCTGCTGGTTGAAGATGATGATGTGTTTATTAAGGTGATGATGAGAACATTGAAAGCTCATCATTACATTATCGATACCGTCAAGGATGGTGAAATGGGATGGACCTATGGCTCCACCTTTGAATATGACCTGATCGTGATCGATATCGTTTTGCCCAAGCTGGACGGCATCAGTTTGTGCAAACGATTTCGGGCAGAAGGATATGCCACCCCCATTTTGCTGCTCACCGCTCAAACCAGCAGTACGTCAAGGGTACAGGGATTGGATGCAGGCGCTGATGACTATGTGGTAAAGCCGTTTGACCCGGCAGAACTGGTGGCTCGGATTCGGGCGTTGGTGCGACGGGGCAGCACCAATCCATTTCCCCTCCTAACGTGGGGCGATTTGATGTTAAATCCCAGTACCTGTGAGGTCAGCTATCGGGAACAACACCTGGCTCTAACTACGAAAGAATATGAGTTGCTGGAACTGCTGATGCGAGATAGTCAGCATGTGTTTAGCACAGACGAGTTGTTGGATCACCTCTGGTCATCAGAAAAATTTCCATCTGAGGCCACAGTGCGATCGCATATTCGACGGGTGCGCCAAAAATTGGTGGCGATCGGCGCACCGCACGACTTCATTGCTACGTTGCACGGACGCGGCTACTATCTGAAAGCTGCCCAGTTAGATGTGCCAACAGCGCCAATAGCAGCGACGTCGCGATCGCCCCAAACTCCGAGTGCTTTGGCATCCGAACTTGAATCCAGCCTGGTTCGCTTGAATGCAGATCCGACCTTGATGTCCGACAACCCGCGATCGCCCGATACACAGCAGCAATACCTGGCGTTTCTCAACGACATCTGGAGCACGACAAAACCCGATAGCCTCAACCAGGTCAGCGCTCTATTGCAAGCGATCCAAGATTTACAGGCAGATCACCTCACCCCCCAGCACCAGAGTCAGGCGCAACAGCTGGCTCATAAACTGGCCGGAACACTAAGTATCTTTGGCCTGCACAAAGCGGTTCACCTGAGTCGGCAATTAGAGCATTGGCTGGGCAGCCAAGACCCCCTCCCTCCGAATCAGGCACCGTTAATGCATCATTTGGTGCTGGCACTCCACCAGACTATCCAAGAAACAGCTCAGATCGAGCTATCTCAACTGCCCCATGGCCATTCACCCCTGATGCTCTTGATCAGTGCAGACGATGCCTTTAATCAATCGCTCCAGGCGATCGCCATCAGTCGGGGCATCCAGGTCGAAACGGTGTCACCGCTAGAACTAGACACGAGCTTAACGGCCATTGATGCTGCCAATCGAGTCGGGCAACCTCCAGATCTGATCGTGTTGCGCCTGCCCGCCGAACCGTCACAGTTGAGCGCAACAGATCCAGCATTCTCCCCAACGCCTGCCCTTGAGCATCACTTGCAGACCTGCACCCAGCGGTATCCAGCGCTGCCAATCGTGGTCATGGCCAACCAAATTGAATTACGCGATCGCCTAGAGGTAGCCCGACGCGGCGGCAAACTCCTACTGGATCACATGACCTCTGCGGAACAGGTGATTGCCACAGCTGTCAACTTATTGAAGAATTCAAAGCTGCCTACAAAAGTCATGATTGTGGATGACGATCACAATTGGCTACGGGCTCTACCAACTCTATTAAAACCCTGGGGATTTAAAGTTACCACCCTGGCCGATCCACAGCAATTTTGGACAGTATTGCAAGCGGTGACCCCCGATGTGCTGGTTTTAGATGTGAATCTGCCTGAAATCAACAGCTTTGAACTGTGTCAGATGCTGCGCAGCGACCCGCAGTGGCAACGATTGCCTGTACTATTTCTCAGTGCGCTGACAGACTCTAGCAGCCAGCAGCAAGCCTTTACCGTTGGGGCAGACGATTATTTGTGTAAGCCCCTGATGGGGGGTGAACTGGCCAATCGAATTCTGAGCCGCTTACAGCGCGTTCGAGCGTGGGCAAGTTGAAATCCGAACAGGTTTTTGCTCAACATCCATGCCAGAGTTATTGAGTATTCAATTAGAACACTCGTCAAAGTTTATGCAAGGGTCGTTAAGAAATAATCAGCATCCTCTCATTCATCGATTGGCAGATTGTATAGAAAAAGTTTGGCAACAGCAGCTAGATCTATCGCCATATTCGGTTCCTGAGGACTTAGGCTACATTGAAGGCAACCTAGAAGGCGAGCGATTAACGATTGAAAACCATTGTTATCAAACGCCACAGTTCCGTAAATTGCATCTAGAACTGGCTCAAGTCGGCAATGGGTTAGACATTCTCCACTGTGTCATGTTTCCTAACCCTGACTATGCATTGCCAATTTTTGGGACTGATCTAGTGGGCAGTGCAAAAGCAGGGATCAGCGCCGCGATCGCCGATCTATCGCCGGTTAGCCGCGATCGCATCCTGCCCAATCGCTACCAACAATCGCTATCATTGTTGCCCCAGATCCAGTTTTCCCAGCCTCGCGACTTGCCCGCATGGGGTGATATTTTTTCAGATTTTTGTTTATTTGTCCGCCCTACTGGCGCTCAAGAGGAAGATCAATTTATCCAGCGAGTAGAAGATTTCCTGACCCTTCATTGTCAAATTGCCAGCACCGAAATTCCGTTAACCTCTGCCCTTGATATCACTAATGTATTGGCAGGGCAGCAACATTACTGCACCAAACAACAACAAAATGATAAGACTCGGCGCGTGCTAGAAAAATCCTTTGGCGCAGAGTGGACCGAGCGCTACATGACCACTATGCTGTTTGATTATGTAACAGTTTGATCACAAAGAAGGGACTGGAGACTATTAGTTCTGTACTTCATGTAACTTAATGAAATGTCTCAGGCCAGAGTTGCGATCGCAACTCTGGCCTTGCTGATGGACTACCCCTGGTGATGCAATACCGAAGATGTTGAAGCGATAGCTGTGTCTCTACACTAGCAATTGCCAGCTTAATAGATGAATAAATATAAATAAAAGTAACAATATTTGTAACGATGACTAGCAACGTAAAGAAGCTGGAATGTATTGCTGGAGCGGGGCTGTAGCGATCCCTTAATATTTTGTAACTGATTATACGGACGCCTATTCTGAAATTGCACAAATTTTGCACATTAAGCTTGCTTTAATCAAAATCAAGTTCAAAAAAGCGCAGAAACCTATCGATTCTTAACTGAATTAAGGTTCACATTTCTAAAAATTCATGACACACTATTGAATTGGTTTAGCAGTCTAAATTAAATCGTTTTAAGCGGTATAAAACCCTTTAAACCGCCCTCAAACCTAATTTTGGTTTTCGAGATGTCCCTCGAATAAATTTGGATAGACTACCCTATGAATTCTGGAAGGCTGTCTTGAATATTTGCAGTATTGATTGACCAACCAATGATTGATTGAAATCAGGCAATCCTCATGGAGGCCAAGCTCTCCTTTTGTTGCGAGGTTATAGTTCTCGCTCAAAAGTGATGGCTGGTTCATTCAACAAAATGGGGCAATCCTTCAATTACAAAAGATATTCTGTAAAGCAGTCATGGCTTTGAGAATCGTGTGTGCTCACTCTCAAAATTACTAGGAGATGCTGGAATGCTCGACGCTTTTACAAAAGTAGTCTCTCAAGCAGATACTCGTGGTTCTTACGTTAGCGATTCCGAAATCGATGCGTTGAAAGCAATGGTAGATGCTGGCACCAAGCGCATGGATGTTGTTAACCGCATTACGAGCAACGGATCTACGATTGTTGCCAACGCCGCTCGGGCGTTGTTTGCAGAACAACCTCAGTTGATTCAACCCGGCGGCAACGCTTATACCAACCGTCGCATGGCCGCTTGCTTGCGCGACATGGAAATCATCTTGCGCTACGTTACCTATGCCGTGTTCACTGGCGATGCTAGTGTTCTCAACGATCGCTGCCTCAACGGTCTACGTGAAACTTACCTGGCACTGGGCGTTCCCGGCGGTTCTGTAGCAGCTGGTGTTCAGAAAATGAAAGAAGCCGCGATCGCGATCGCCAACGACCCCAACGGTGTTACCCGTGGCGACTGTAGCTCTTTGATGTCTGAAGTGGGAAGCTACTTTGATCAAGCTGCCGCAGCCGTGGGCTAAGGGTTGACTCGCTCTGACTTGCTTTTTTCTGTTCTCAATTTCTGTCCTCTAGATTTGTACACGCGTAGCGGAGAATAACTCGCATGAAAACCCCTTTAACAGAAGCCGTCGCAACCGCCGATTCCCAAGGACGGTTTCTTAGCTCCACCGAAATGCAGGTTGCTTTTGGTCGCTTCCGTCAAGCAGCAGCCAGCCTAGATGCAGCAAAAGCATTGAGCAGCAAAGCTCAAAGCTTGGCCGATGGAGCTGCGAATGCAGTGTATCAGAAGTTTCCATATACCACCCAAATGCAGGGAAACAACTTTGCTTCTACCCCTCAAGGTAAGGCAAAGTGCGCGCGGGACATCGGTTACTACATTCGCATGGTCACCTACTGCCTAGTCGCCGGGGGCACAGGTCCTTTGGATGACTACTTGATTGGTGGCTTGGCTGAAATCAACCGCACCTTTGACCTGTCTCCTAGCTGGTACGTTGAGGCACTCAAGCACATCAAGTCTAACCATGGCTTGAGCGGTGATGCAGCGGTAGAAGCTAATTCCTACATTGACTACGCTATCAATGCCCTGAGCTAAGGTTTTCTGTTGCCCAGAACCACAAGAGATTGTGCATGCTAGAACGTCTGGCATAGGCAGTTTTTGAGGTTCTGGGCATGATTTTCTCAATTGAAATTAAGGAGAAGCCATGACTAGTTCGACAGCCAGACAGCTCGGGATTGAGCCATTTGTGGGAACCGCTCCGACAGAACTGCGGACACATTGGACAGAGGGAGATGTGCAGGCCGTCATTCATGCTGCCTATCGGCAGGTGTTTGGCAATGATCACTTGATGCAAAGCGAACGCTTGACCAGCGCCGAATCACTGCTGCGTCAGGGTGACATTACGGTGCGAGACTTTGTCAGAATCTTGGCACAATCAGAGCTATACCGACAAAAGTTTTTTTACTCGACGCCTCAAGTTCGCTTTATTGAGTTGAATTACAAACATCTGTTGGGTCGTGCGCCCTACGATGAATCGGAAATCGCCTATCATGTCGATCTCTATGTTCAACAAGGGTACGAGGCAGAAATCAATTCCTATCTAGATTCGCTGGAATATCAAACCAATTTTGGCGAAGCGATTGTTCCCTATTACCGAGGCTTTGCCACGCAACAGGGGCAAAAAACAGTCGGCTTCAGCCGGATGTTTCAGGTCTATCGGGGATATGCCAATAGCGATCGCGCTCAAGGGAAAAACAAGTCTGCTTGGTTAACCCACGATCTAGCGCGTAATCTCGCTACACCGATTCAGACGTCGTCGTTTGGTCGGGGGCTGATCGGTGCAGCAGGGGGCGATCGCGGGCAAGTGTACCGAGTGCGTGTAATGCAATCGGGTCAGGGGCGGACACCCCAAATCCGACGCAGCGTGAGGGAGTATCTTGTGACCTACGATCAGCTCTCACCCACTCTCCAACGGCTGAATCAACGCGGAAGTCGAGTCGTTAATATTTCTCCTGCCTAAACGATTAAGCTTGACCAATCGGCTTATACAAAACGTTCGCAGCTAGGGTGGGCAATGCCCACCCTACTAAATTATCGATTGTACAAAGGAGATTTATTCGTGCCAATTACAACCGCAGCCTCTCGTTTAGGAACGACTGCCTTTAGTGAAGCCCGCCCACTTGAACTGCGGGCAAACTGGACTCCAGAAGAAGCCAAGATTGTGATTCGGGCCGTCTATCGGCAGGTAATGGGCAATGATTATTTGATGCAGTCAGAACGCCTGACTGGTTTGGAATCGCTGCTGATGAACGGTCAACTGACGGTTCGGGAATTTATCCGGGCGATCGCAAAAACAGAACTGTACAAGACAAAGTTCCTTTATCCGCATTTCCAAACGCGGGTGATTGAATTGAACGTTAAGCATCTGTTAGGACGTGCGACCTACGATGAAGCTGAAGTAGTTGAGCATCTCGATCGATACCAAAATCAAGGCTTTGAAGCAGATATCGATTCCTATATCGACTCTGAAGAATATGACGCCAACTTTGGCGACAATATTGTGCCCTACTACCGCGACTTGGTGACGACCGGTGTGGGTCAGAGAACAGTTGGGTTCACCCGCATATTCCGCTTGTACCGGGGATATGCCAATAGCGATCGCGCTCAGTTGGCAGGTTCCAGTTCGCGTCTCGCCTCAGACCTAGCGAGAAACAGCGCTTCGGCGATTGTGGGGCCATCCGGCAGCAGTGAGGGCTGGGCATACCAAGCCTCCAAGTTGGGCACTGCTCCTAGTCGTACCTTTGGCAGATCGTCCCAGGGTTCTACCTCTCGTCTCTATCGGATTGAGGTCGCCGGCATCAGCCTTCCCCGCTATCCCAAAGTTCGTCGCAGCAATAAAGAGTTCATCGTTCCCTACGAGCAGCTATCCAACACGCTCCAGCAAATCAATAAGCTAGGCGGCAAGGTCGCTAGCATCACCCTCGCGCAATAGGAGAAAACAGCATGTTAGGACAGTCCGCTTTAGACGGTCAGGTTTTTGTCTACGAAGTAGAAGGATTACGGCAGAACGAGCAAACGGCAAACCAGAGCTATCCGGTTCGCAATAGCAGCACCGTGTTAATTCAGGTGCCCTACAGCCGCATGAATAACGAAATGCGCCGCATTACTCGTTTGGGTGGCAAGATTGTAAACATTCGTCCGATGGCTACCCAGGAGTCATGATCTGAAGGCTAGGTTGAGTTTCATCATGGTCATGATTGATCAAAATATGCCTGCTTAAAAAGCATCTTTTTTGTACTTTTTAGCAAGGCATATCTAGGACATCGCCTTTGTAC
>JAYUYI010000627.1:0-3071 GCA_043752545.1 Thermoleptolyngbya sp. | reverse complement strand
TGAGCAGGTTTGGCAAGGTAAATGCCTGAGGAATCAGAATTAAATAAACTCAAAGTTTTGAGCTAGACGGTCAACTCAAAACTCAAAACTCACTCCTTACACAGTGACAGGTTGCCAATCTAGCCGTCCCAAGGTTTGGGCGCGCTCTAGGGCACGCTCGAAGGCTTCTAGCTTGGGTTCAATCGTGAGGGGTTCGCCGATGTAGCCTTGAACCGCTTCTTGGGTCTTGAGGCCGTTGCCCGTGATATAGACGACGGTAGTCTCATCGGGGTTGATTTTGCCCGCTTCAACCAGCTTCTGGAGCACGGCGACGGTGGTACCGCCTGCGGTTTCGGTAAAGATGCCTTCGGTTTCGGCCAGCAGCTTGATGCCGTCGATGATTTCTTGATCATTCACCGATTCGATGCTGCCGTTAGTTTTGCGGGCAATTTCTAGGGCGTAGACGCCATCAGCCGGGTTGCCGATCGCGATCGACTTGGCGATGGTGCTGGGTTTGACGGGGGTGATGAAGTCTTGATTATCGCGGTAGGCTTGGGCGATCGGAGAGCAGCCTTCGGCTTGGGCACCGCTGAAGCGCACGGGCTTCTCGTCTACCAGACCCACCTTGACGAATTCTTGGAAGCCTTTGTAAATCTTGGTGAACAGGGAACCGGAGGCCAGAGGAGCCACGATGTGGTCGGGCAGTTGCCAGCCAAGCTGTTCGGCCACTTCATACCCAAGGGTCTTAGACCCTTCGGAGTAGTAGGGGCGCAGGTTGATGTTGACGAAGCCCCAGCCGTGGGTGTTGGCCACTTCTGAACAGAGGCGGTTGA
Source organism: Thermoleptolyngbya sp. (assembly GCA_043752545.1). GTDB lineage: Bacteria > Cyanobacteriota > Cyanobacteriia > Elainellales > Elainellaceae > CASBQJ01. Next base: position 2,259 of record JAYUYI010000627.1, on the reverse strand, counting down.
CCTGATCGTAGTTGCCGTGGACAGCCATCACGGTGGGGCCGTAAATCAGCGTGCCCAATACTTTGCCAGCTTCCAAATCGGAGGGGATGAAGACGCAGCACTCTAAGCCTGCATGCGCCGCGATCGCTGCCGTTGAGTTGGCCAAGTTGCCCGTGCTGGCACAGGAAACGGTGGTGAACCCCAGCTCCCGAGCGCGGGTCAGCGCTACCGACACCACCCGATCTTTGAAGCTCAAGGTGGGCATGTTGACCGCATCATTTTTGATGTAAAGATTTTTCAGACCCAGGCGACGGGCGAGGCGATTGGCCTTCACCAACGGGGTCATGCCTGTGCCAACGTCGATGGGGTTGTCGCTGGCCACAGGCAAAAATGCGCGATACCGCCAGATTGAATTAGGCCCAGCCTGGATGCTCTCACGGGTAACAGTTCGCCGCAGGGCACTGTAGTCATACATCACTTCTAGTGGGCCAAAGCAATATTCGCAAACGTGAATTGCTTTGGCTTCATAGTCGGCACCGCATTCCTTGCACTTCAGCCCAGTGAAGGTAGCGGCGGTAGAGCGGGTTTGGGTAGCGGGGAGGTTGGTTGCCAGGGTCATGGGTGGATACTCGTGAGGAAGGATGGGGAGATGAAGAATGCCAACAGGGCGAATTGACGGTTGGGTAAGGCTTGTAATGGTTTTTTCACCCAATAAAGATGAATAGTAACATGGCGCACAAAGCGCGTCAAACAATCCCGATAATTTTTGTCGGGATTAACTCAAAGCCTTTTTCTGTAAGGCGATCGCCCTTCTACGCCCCGACCAACTGGCTAAAGCGCAGAAAACTTTTGATCAGGTTCAAAAAATTTAATCTCCCCCGACTGCGGGCAAGTGTTAGCCGCAAACTGCCCCATGGATCTGACGGAATTGGCCAGGAATCGGGGAAGATTAGAACTGGGTGCAAATTGCTCAGATTACTGAAACACCGTCGGTTTTGGCGTTACTTCAACTCCTGACGCTGGCTCCTGACGTTGGAGCGACGAGCCGACAGGTGAGCATTTGTCCTCACTCCTAGAGAATTTCTATGACCTTTAAGACTTTGGCGATCGCCTCCAGTCTGCTGATTTCTACCGGGATAGCGCTGGCTCTGAGTTTGGCGGCACGAGCCAGTGGGCAGCTCAACGGCGCTCCTGATTGCGATCGCCGCGCTCCAGCCGATGCCAATCTGATCCCTGGCGCGCAACCATCGCCCCGACTGAATACCGCCCCAGCGCTAGAGCGGCTGTTACAGCAACGCCTCCAGCATCCCGAAACTGCCGAGGCGATCGATGCTCAAATTCACAACCAATTTGTCGAAACTCATGCCATTTTAGTGCTGGATTCCTCGGGCTTTTCGCGGATTTCACACGAGCAAGGGATTATTAGCGCCCTAGCCGAAATTGAACGGATGCGGGGTGCCGTGCTGCCTGTGATTGCGGCGCATCAGGGCAGTGTGTTCAAAATCGAAGTAGATAACGTGTATGCCGTATTCCCGACCGTTGAGCTGGCGATCGCCGCCTCCAACGCCATGATTCAGCAGGTGGCTCCACTGCAAAAGCACATCAGCATTGGGATTGGCTATGGCGAGCTGATCATGATCTCCAGGGACAACCACTACAGCGATGTCTATGGCGAGCAGATGAACCTGGCCTCCAAGCTAGGTGAAGACCTAGCGGGTCGAGATGAGGTGATGCTGAGCGAGGCCGCATTTCAGCAAATTGATCCCGTTGCGGCCAATGGAGAGGCTAACTGGGATTTACTTCAAACCGAAATCTCAGGCTTGCAGATCAGCGTCTACAAACAGCGCCCTACCCCCCACTTACTGGAGGGATCAGCACCACCTCATCTCCGTCCTGCAACACCGTTTCTGGCTCCACAAACTGGAGGTTGACCCCAAACCGGGTCAGGTCGCGCCACGGTTGCAGTTCGGGATGTTCGCTTAGGAGGCGATCGCGCACCTGTTTCACCGCCCATCCAGTCGGCACCTCTAATGCCAGTTCTGGCACGCCGTAAGCTTCCTGGTACGCCGCAAATAGCTTGACGGTGACTGTAATAATTGCATGTGCCATATATTTTCGATGCAAAGTACCGTGGAAGATTGATTTTCGCATACGAAAATCAATCTTTATAATTGAGTCTTTTATAACAATAGTTCGGACACTTTTGAGCAGGCTTGCCCTCATCCCCCAACCCCTTCTCCCAAAAAGGGAGAAGGGGAGCCGGATTGAAGTCCCTCTCCC
>JAYUYI010000626.1:0-3072 GCA_043752545.1 Thermoleptolyngbya sp. | reverse complement strand
AGTCTTCTCTAAAAAACCGCATAACCGCGTCTTTACCAACGATGGGTTTTTGGAAGGGAGGTTGCAGAGCACCATCTGGCGTAAACAATTGAATAAGTGCATCAAAATCATTCGCATTCATGTTGTCCATGTAGCTCAAGATAGTGGCATTGGTTATCCCTTCGATTGCAACCGGAGTCCGCTCGGCCATATCTTTAGGCACCTCAACGGGTTCCGAAACCTTAACAGCGCTGCCTGAGTCATACCCCATGTCAGCAACAGAATTCCGCAGAACCGTGATTTGCTGACCTGGATCAAGACCCTGAATCGCTAGCAACACAGCTGCGGCATTCGCAGAAAGCTTATAGCCCTCGGGGATGGGTGCCACCATCCCTTGCTCCATCCACTCTCCGAGGCGATACCAGAACCCTAGCTTAATGTTCATGCTCCAGCTGGCGTAAGTGCGGCAGACGGAAGTGTCGGCTCGGTTTGCCAGATCACACATGGCTTGGGACTGTTCCCGGAAAGACATTTGGCGAATTTGGTCGAGAGCGTTTTCTGCTAGCACCATGCTTGCTGCACCTGGAGCTGCAACAGTAATAGTTGTACCCATTTCAAGGTAGGCAAACCAGATTAGAGCTAGCTGATCTTCAACATTAAGTTGATTGAATCGAGCGATCGTAGCTGGCACAGCATCTGCAGACAACGTACCGGGAAAGATCCCTCTAGCTGAATCAATCGTAAATGGCATAGGTTTAGATTCTCCTGTAAAGGTATAAATGTAAACAGAATCTTGCTGAAATATAGTCTATATGAAGTTCGTAACTGAAGAGATTAATTCTTAGCCATCGGTTTCTGCCACATGCATTCAGTTTCCGCCACATATATTTGGCAGAGCCAGACTGTCGCTTCCCGCAACAATTTAGCAACCTCTTGACCTACCGCTAAAGGGGCAAATCAGATTCAGCTTTATGTTTCACACTGCATTAATTTATCATAAGTTATGTAAATTTATCGTAACACGTCCCGAGCAACTCCGTATTTAGACACACAAAGTTTCAAGACTATACAGCTTTCAGGCTGCGGGTCAAATCGATCAGCGTTTGAGCGGCCTGATATTTATCTTTATATTGAAGTTGTATCGGCTTAAATATAAAGAAATATTAAAATTATTAGAGCGGCCAACAGAATTCGTTAAGCTTTTAATGCATTTTCAGAATTACTATTACATTCTTATTTACTTAACAAGTCTGATGGGGATAGTCTGATGGGGATGGGTAGAAACTTAAATAGTCTCAGCTGTTCTCGTTTTTAACTCTATCGACAGCCGCATAGAGAGGCCGTGTTGATAGGCCATGGGCGCTGCCTTGGTAGGTAGGTTGTCTTGCGAAACTCGCCCTGAATCTTGGGTTCTGAATCTCCCTAATCCTTTTGAGGTTGCTATGACAATTGTTCCAGGTACTCCGGTTAAACTTCCTAACGGTCGCGATGGCGTCGTGGTTCCTGCTCCTTTCTGTGGACGCGATCGCGTGTTAGTCAAAGTAAAGAGTGGTAAAAAGTCATGGTTTAGTGTGGATGACTGCACACCCACATTTTCTGCGTATTAAGGCTTAGCACGGCTGGCGCGCCTCAAATTTTCCAGTTGAACCGTGTGGCCGTTGGCTGCTGCTGGGGTTGGCAGGGCTGAGTGATGGAATTGTCCAGCTACCTGCTGGAGTGACTGGGGCGATCGCCCTGTACCGATTAGCGTTAACGCATTTTTTACTTCGTTGGGGCAGACGTTAAGGGATATTGGCCAGCGGGAGCTGCAGCCCATTCCCAAGCAGAGCCAGAGTAGTTTTTGGCATCAAGCCCCAAGCTGGTAAGCACCGCCGTAAACCAGCCAGACCGAATGCCCCCGGTGCAATAGGTTACAACTTGGGTATCTGGAGTGACACCTTGAGATGCAAGTTTGGCCAAAATCGCCGGACGCGGCAGCATGTTACCCGCCGAATCGAGTAGCTCTTTGTAATAAATGTGGATTGCACCGGGAAGATGCCCGCCTCGCTGTTCTCCATACGGAGTTTTTCCGTTATATTCGCGCCGTTCGCGGACATCAATGATCACCACGTTTGGATTGCTGAGATCGGCGCGGAGCTGATCTCGGCTGATGTCCCACTGGGTAGTCCGGTTCACCACAAACGTCCCAGGAATAGAGGCGATGGTGGCTTGGTATGAGGTCAGGGGAATGCCTGTGGCGGCTAGGGCTGAGTAGCCACCGTCCACCAACACAGCGGCAGAATGCCCTAAGCTTCTTAGCATCCACACAATCCGCCCCTCTTCACCCCAGCCGTTGAGCGGATCGGCCACGACGACAACGGGGCGATCGCTCGATACGCCCACCGCCTGAAGTTGCTGGCTGAGGGCGGCGTCATCGGTCAACAGCTTGCCGTGGTTGAAGCCACGGGGCTGGCTAAATGGCTGCCACGACACCATCACGCTGCCCTGTAACGTTTGGCGGGCGTTGGGATAGCGAGCATCGAGTAACGTTGCGCCCTGGGCAAGTAGCTGGTTGGCCTGGTCGGGGCTAACAATCCACTGGTGCTGTAAGGTTTGTAGGTCAATTGACGTCCGATTGGACGCAGTGGGGGGCACCGCTAGCGGCTGTGATTGGCGCGGCCTGTGGGGCGGCACCAGGGCGATCGCCAGCGCTATGATCAAGGCGATCGCCATCCCTATCGCTCCTAGGGCAGCAACCTTTTTCAGAACATGCGGCTGGATGTGGTAATTCATAGGACGGGCGAGCTTGGTCATCGTCACCAGTTTAGCCAATCTCCCTGTTGGCGTCCCAACAGCACGCTAATGATGGCATTGACCCTGATCGCGATCGCCAACTCACTTATGGTGTAACTTTCTTACGGTTCAACGTTAGTCCCAGTGCTGCAATGACTAAAACGCCAAGCACGGTACCTGGTTCAAGAACTTTACTGGACGTGTAGGCAATTCCAATCGGGCGTTGCAGCTTCGTGGTAGCGGGGATGAACACAGAACCTGATTCACCGATAGCAGAAAGCGGATTGCCGTTTGGATCAAAGCGCGAGATCGCCCCCATAT
>JAYUYI010000625.1:0-7636 GCA_043752545.1 Thermoleptolyngbya sp. | reverse complement strand
AGGGCTTAAAGCCTTCGGCATACATGAAAAGGGTGAGGGCAAGTGGTAACGACACAACGCGGGTTTCCAGCTCTTTCACAAAACTGTCCGGAGTATTGTTAAATGATTAACGAGTTAAATAAGCTAAGCCCAATAGTAGCCCTATCAGTCCGGCTGTGGTCATGGCGAAGTGTTGAATCGACGTTCCTCGCTTCTTGACCATGTTGCGCATGGCTAATTTGACGTAGCTAGGCGGAGGCTCAGTAATTTGAGGCTCGGTGGGTGGAGCGGGTTGAGACGATGCGATCGCCTCGCTAAGGGCATCTTCCGTCGAATAAGTGCTGTCAGCATCTAGTGTGGCAGATGGCTCCGCTGCAGGGATATCAATTGCGGCTGCAACGGGTTCATCGTTGGCTTCAGCCTCGACGGCAGATGGGTCAGGCTTAGATAGTTGCGGTAGATCACTCATAAATGCAATTTAGGCAAGGCGATACGGATCAAATCTACAAAACAGCTTGCTTGGATCTTGCTTGGATAAAATTTGCTTCAATAGCTCAGTAGTTTGATTATCGCTTAACGTAACGTTTTGTTGATAAATGATTATATGTTTGTCTAACGCTACTTGTAGAGGCACGATTAATTGCGCCTCTACAAGTAGCAACGGTGATTTGAGCTGACCTGAGACAGATTGGAGCGAAACTCACGACCTATTCAATTTTGGTGGCTGGGACGCCGTTATCTGCCGCTGCCCCGCTCATCGTCGTTGAAGGTTGCAAAATTAGAGCCTGCAATCGCAATGATTTTCATATTTTTAGTTCTCATTGTGGGGGGGGACAACGATGCTTAAATGCATCAACTCAGCACAAATAATGCAGCAGTAAGGTAAGCCGATCGCTCAATCAAAGGTGTCGAAAGTCACAGTAAATCCAAGCGGATCTATGGAGATGGATCAGATTCCAGAAGTGGAGAAAATTCAACCGATGGCCGTCATGACGCGTTATCCTGTCTCCGTTAGGGGCAAAGCTGGGAGACTGGTTAGATTTAACCGTCCGACTCAGATTATGGAAAGACACTTAGATTTAGCCAGTGTTTATACGCAATTTCACAAGACTTTTATAGAGGCTTCATAGGTGCATAGGCGCTACCAATACTTGGTGCTGTAATCTTTCTACAGCGGCCTCCATAGGCAACAGGATATTTTGCTCAAGTTGCTCTAGATAGCTTCTAAAAGCTGATGTCCGTAAAAACCGCAGGTGCCCTAGACGATGTCATCCCAATCGACAAAACTAGTGGTTCACGTGGCTGATATTGCTCTATCGGCAGAGACGGGCATGGGGCGGATTGCCTGTCATTGGCAACAGGCGCTAGAGCAACGAGGCTACGAATTTATCCACATCGGGCGCGATCAGGTTGGGAGATTGCCCCATCGGGGCTTATTTGGGGTGGCAGCATATCTCGCCTATCGGCAGTTGGGGCGGACGGCAACATTTTTTTTGGTGCATGAAGCGGCAGCCAGTGAGTTTGTGGATCGCTCGATTCCGGCGGTGGTGTTTAGCCATGGCTTAGATCGGCGCTCGTGGGAATTGGGCGAGGCGCGAGGCGATCGCCTTTCCCTCAAATCTCGACTGCTGTTTCCGCTGTGGCGACTGCGACCGTGCGATCGCGGCATCAAACGCGCCACGACCCTGCTGTTCAGCAACACAGAAGATGTGGCATTTGCGCAGACTTACTATGGGCGCGCTGCCGACGATATTTTTGTGTTTCGCAATGGGGCAGATTTGGTGCCCTTTCCCCGTTGTCAAGCAAACCCGATTGATCCCCCCCTGCCTCCCTTAACAAAGGGGGAGCCGATCTGGAAGCCCCCCTTGCTAAGAGGGGTGGGGGGGATCTCCAACTCGATACCAAATTGCGCTCCGATTACTGTCGGGTTTATGGCCAGTTGGCTAGAGCGCAAGGGCACAGAAACATTGTTGCGGGCGGCAGATCTGCTCTATCAGCGCGGGGTCAGGCTGCGGTGGCTGTTGGCCGGGACGGGCAGAGATGCGGCAGCCATTGGCGGTAGCTGGCGTCCTGAACTGCACGATGCGCTGGAAATTATTCCTCACTTTCCGGCCTCCGCAGAATTGGGTATCCTGGCTCGCTGCGATCTGGTGGTGCTGCCTAGTTTCTTTGAAGGCCAGCCTCTATCGCTATTGCAGGCCATGGCCGCTGGATGCTGCTGCATTGCCACAGACTGCTGCGGCCAGCGAGATGTGATTCAGCATGGCGACAATGGACTCCTGTTTCCCGTGGGGCAGGCGGAGCGGCTGGCAGACCTAATTGAAACCTGTGCTCACGATGCCGATTTGCGATCGCGCTTAGGGATGGGTGGGTGGCGATCGCTGCAATCTCGCACTTGGCCAGAGGTTGCCGCAGAAGTGGTCGATCGAATCGAAATGGCGTTGGGGTTAGATCAGACGGGCTAGGGAATTGGCACCGAATGCAGCAATCTTTCTACAATGACTCGGGCTTTGCGTCCACCGGACGGAATCAGCCGATGAGCCAGAACATGAGGAGCCAAAAATTTGACATCGTCGGGGATGGCGTAGTCGCGGCCTGCTAAAAATGCGAGCGCTTGGACGGCGCGGTGCAGCGCCACGCTGCCCCTAGGGCTAACGCCTAACACCACATCTTCATCTTGCCGCGTGGCGCGTACTAGCCCCAAAATGTATTGCTGGAGGTGCGTTTCGACCCGCACATCGGCGCACAGCTGTTGCAGCTTTTGAATGTCGGCGATCGAGAGGCAGGGCTGTAAGGCTTCAGCAGGCGTGCGATGATGCAGCCGCTGCAACATCTGGAGTTCTTCCAGTTCGGTGGGATAGCCCAGGCTCAGCGAGAGGGCAAATCGATCCATCTGAGCTTCTGGCAGTGGAAAGGTGCCCTGATATTCCACCGGGTTTTGGGTCGCAATCACAAAAAAGGGAATAGGCACCTGGCGAGAGACGCCGTCCACCGTGACCTGCTGCTCTTCCATCACTTCTAACAGCGCGGACTGGGTGCGAGGAGTGGCGCGGTTAATTTCATCGGCCAGCAGCACATTTGCAAATACAGGACCCGGCATAAACACAAACTCACCGCTGCGAGGATTCCAAATATTGGTGCCCGTGACATCGGTGGGCAGCAGGTCGGGGGTGCACTGAATCCGCTGAAACTGCCCATCAATGGAGCGCGCCAGAGATTTGGCCAGCAGCGTTTTGCCTACACCGGGCACATCTTCTAGCAAGGCATGCCCCCCAGAAAACAGGGCAACTAGGACTAACCGGATGGCATCAGATTTGCCTACAATCGTTTGGCCCAGATTTTGGACAAGCTGCTCAATGGTGTCTCGCATGGGTATCTGCACGTCTGGCGGTTTCTGCTCCATGATGGCAGCATCAACCCCTAATTTGCCAAGGGATAGCGGTTTTGACGTTGCAGCTGCTGTTGGAATTAGGGGCGATAGACTGCTCCAGGAGTATGGTCAGCCTGAATCTCAACCACTAGATCGGTGCGGCATGGATTGTGGGCTAGGGGTGTAATAAAAAGTTCGGGGTGGAGCGATCGCCAAAAATAATCGACAAATTGATCGACCTCGGCGTCGCTCATGCCAGTTCCTTGGCTAGCCCGCATTTGCCGTTCCGCGTCCTGTCGCCATTGCCGACTGAGGCGATAATCGACGGGGTGCAGCACGATCAGGGCATCAAGACAGTCCCACAGCGGTTCATAATCGCGCAGCCGGAGATTGCAGTGGCGGGCAAAGGCGCGATCGCCTGCGGTCACAATCGGGGGTGGGGCGTGTTCAAAAGCAGCCTCCGCAATCGGACGGACGCCAACAAACCAGCCCTCAAACAGCACAATATCTGCGCCAGATATTAGCTCTGGCTGGGTGCGATCGCCCGCTCCTGCATGAGCCGACTTGTCAAACCGAGGAATGGCAATCGATTCAGTCCGGTTTGTTTGCCGTAGCTGTTGCAAAACCGTCATGCCTAGGTCAATATCGTGAGTGCCAGGGGGGCCACGCCAGCGGCAGCGCGGATTATCTCGCTGTAGCTGTTGGCGATCGCGATAGGTTTTGTAGAGATCGTCTAACGACAGATTGCAGACTTGGAAGCCTTGGGCATTCAGCAGCGTAGACAGCACCGCCGTTAACGTGGTTTTGCCCGTCCCCTGACCACCCAAAATACCCTGAGTGAATAGCTGGCAGCGCGATCGCCGCTGCTCTGCCAACCACTCTGCCAGCGGCAACCAGAGCTGCCACAGCGGATGGAGCGGGCAGCCCTGCCAGCCAAACTGGGTGCGACACTGGTGATCGAGGGTTGGATAGGTTGCTTGCAGCAGGTGTAGCCGCTGCTCTAGGCGATCGCCACAGGTTTCTGGGGTAAGGTCAAATGCAGCCGCTCGTCGGGGATCGGCTAACAGCTGGAATTGCAGATCGCCCTTGGCCTCAGTCGTCAGCGATCGCCCTGCCAATGCCTCCCTCAACGCCTGCTCCCATCCTGCCCCCAATGGCACACGATTCACCTGCACCCCTAACTCCCCAGCTTAAATGCCTCAATAAATAACCCGTAGGTCAAGCCAATTTTGAGCGCATTCAGTAGCTCTGGCACAAAAGGCTCTGGCACCAGAGGCGGTTGCCCCCGGTCACTCGACATTAAATCAGGGCGCTGAAAAGCAGGGCGCTGGAAAGCAGGGCGCTGGCTCCTGCGATAGACATACCAGCTCACCGCTTCCGTCAACCCTACCACCACAATGCTGGCGATCACATCCGACTCTGCCCGCTGCCCTGATACGGTAGAAATCGCCGTTGCCAAAAAATTACCAAACAGCAATCCCAACCCCACCAGTGAAATCCGCCGCCACGGATTTCGCAACCAGCCCCCCAGTTGCCCAATCGATCCATTCAAAATGCGGCTCAGGCGAGTATCTTGCATTAGGGCAGTTCCACCGATGTCGGTTTTGCCACATGCGGTAGACCCCAACCGAGCTTCTCTCTCAAGATGTGGAAGAATTCAGGCGAGCGCAGCCGCACAAACCGGGCAGAGTAGGGCGATCGCTGCACCCGGACTCGATCGTCGGGGCAGACGTAGCAGCCCGCATTGCCATCTACCACCATGACAAGGCGATCAGGATTCGCCGCATAAATCGTCACCGATTCTCGATCAGAAAAGACTAGAGCGCGCGATGCTAACGAGTGCGGGCAAATCGGTACCAGCTGTAGAACCGGAACCCCCGGCGTAATTACAGGGCCACCCGCCGACAGCGCGTAGGCGGTAGAACCAGTCGGCGTCGAAATAATCACCCCATCCGCTGCAATATCGACCGGGGCATGGCGACCAATTTCTACCTCAAAGTGGCACATACTGGTCAATGGTTCTCGGTGCAGCACCATCTCGTTTAAGCAAAGCGCTTCCCAACTCAGCACGTCTTGCTGGTACATCTGCACCGTCAGCATTAGCCGTTCTTCAATTTCATAGTCTTTGGCGGCGATCGCCTCAATGGCTACCGAAAGATGATTGACATAGGTTTCGGTCAAAAAGCCCATGTGCCCCGTATTGACTGTCAGCAGAGGAATACCATAGGGTGCAACCTGGCGAAACGCGGCCAGCACCGTCCCGTCCCCACCCAACACAATCGCCAGTTCCATCTCTTCTGAAAACCCAGGCGGCGTCAAACTCGTGATGGGGGTGTGGCACACCGGACGGTTGGGCTTAGAGTAACCCAAAATGCCGCCAATGCTGGTGGCCAAATGCACAGTCCAGCCATGACCCGTTAGCTTGTCTCTTAACTCTTCCGCAACACGACAAGCTACGGGCTTAATATCGTTGTAGATAATCCCGATTGTGGGCACACTCAGCGTCCGGTTCAGGTGTTTTTAGCAATGGAGAATTGCCGTTCTAGACGGTAAGCGTGAAGACAATGTCTTCTTAGCCAGCTTTAGCAGTGTGGCTCATCAACGCTCCTTTATATAGATTAGTGTGTTGAGGAGTGGTTTGAACACTTTCCGCTAGCAGCTTGTATAAATTGCCCCAGCCAAGGGTCAGAAATGGGAGGGTAATCACTACCCTGACACATACATCAATTTTTCTGATAAGACAATTAAAATTAACTAAACTATTTAAAAACCCCGTTTTAGTTGTTGTTTGTTTAAGAATTTGTTACAAAAGGGGGAGTTACGTGATCAGCTATCGATGTCGCAAGCGACCTTAAACTGCATGTTTGGTGGCCTTACTAGTTTAAAACCAAGCTCTGGTAATGATTTAGGCGAGCGAATGCTGAACAATGTTGCAAGTCAGTCCATTCGTCATCTGTTTACCAGTAGCGAGTCGGTAGAAGTTTCCATCCGGTGCAATCCGTCCAGCAAGCTTTTGCAAGGCAGTATCGACAGCTTCAAAATGTACGGGCGATCGCTGGTGATTCGTCGTGACTTTTTGGTTGAAGAAATGTCCTTTGAGACCGATGCCGTTTCCATTGATCCAGGTTCGTTGCTAGGCGGCAAGCTCCGGCTTAAGCAGCCCACTCAGGCTGTGGCCAAAGTTACTCTGTCCGAAGCAGGCATTAACAAAGCCTTCACGTCTGAGCTAGTGCGTCAGCACATGGTCAACCTCACCTTGGAGGTGTTGACCAACCTATCGGGTGGCGAACCTGTCTCCTTCCGCGATGTTCGGCTTACCCTACTGTCTAACAACCAAGTCAAAATTGAGGCTAAAACCGATCTACCCAATCGCCAAGACGTGCCCATTAGCCTCCGCTGCACCGTTGCCGTAGAGAAGCGCCGTCGTATTGGTTTCAATGATCCTACCTTCGACCCTGAAGGCATCCCCGATGATGTTCAAGGTCTATCTCAAATTGTCACCATGGCATTTGCTAGTGTCTTAAATGGCATGGTAGACCTCGATCGATTTGACCTAGATGGTGTTCTGCTAAGAATTAACCGTCTAGAAACTCAAGACAAAATGTTGGTCTTTACTGGGTATGCTCAAGTAGAGCGTTTCCCTGGAACTTAACCTTTCAAGAACCCAGTTAAAGCCCTGAATGATTCAATGCCCATGAGTAACCTGTTCCTTGCAGGCGGGGTGGTCATGTTTCCATTGCTAGGATTCTCTATCCTGGCGATGGCGCTGATTGCAGAGCGAACCATTTTCTGGTCGCAGGTAGCACAAAAGCAAGACAAGCTGATTCGAGAAGTTTTGGTGCTGTACCGTCGTAACGCCCGTGCGGCCTTCCAAAAGTTAGAACAGAATGCTCATTTGCCAATGGCGCGAATTTTTCTGGCAGCGCTTGAACTCGATCAAGCGACGCCAGATGAGTTCCGCTTGGCCTTAGAAAGCGCCGCTCAAGCAGAATTGCCGTTGCTAAAGCGATTCAATACGGTGTTTGACACGGTGATCAGCGTGGCTCCCTTGCTGGGGCTATTGGGCACGGTGCTGGGCTTGATCCAATCGTTTAGCGCCTTGCGACTGGGCGATTTGGGTGGAACCCAGACCACCGGAGTCACTGCTGGAATTAGTGAAGCGCTGATTTCGACCGCAGCAGGGCTAGTGGTGGCGATCGCGACCCTGCTGTTTGCCAATACGTTTCGAGGGTTATACCAACGGCAAATTGCCTTAATCCAAGAATATGGCGGGCAGATTGAGTTACT
>JAYUYI010000624.1:0-3079 GCA_043752545.1 Thermoleptolyngbya sp. | reverse complement strand
GAGGAAGAAGCCTCTGATTACGAGGACGAAGAAGAGAGTGAGGCTGAGGAAGAATAGGCTCAGTCAAGCGTAAGTTAAATACCTGGGTAGGGGATTGGCAGTGCCAAGCCCCTACCCAGGTATTTAACTTATGCTTGACTGAGCCTATTCTTCCTCAGCCTCACTCTCTTCTTCGTCCTCGTAATCAGAGGCTTCTTCCTCTTCATAGTCAGAGTCGGGATCTTCTTCCTCTTCGATTTCCTCTTCTTCCTCCTCTTCGATTTCCTCTTCCTCTTCGATTTCCTCTTCTTCCGCGTCTTCCTCTTCTTCGATTTCTCCTTCCTCTTCGGATATGTCGCTTACTTCTGCTTGAGTCTCGGTGTCTTCAGTGCTGTCGGTTGTGCGATCGCCGCTGCTGAAGTCGTAGTCTTCGTCGGTGGCAAAGCTCTGACAGAGGGTGACTAGGGCTTCTAGGAATGGGTCAGATTCGGCGATGGTGAGGTCAAAGTTTTGGATGGTGACGATGGTGGTATCTCCGTCTTCCTCTTCCTCGTAGTCAAAGTAATAGTCATCTTCGCTTTCGACATAGCTAAGGCAAAGGGCTTCTAGTGCAGCGACGAAGCCTTCTGGGTCTGCGGTTCGGGTATAAAAATCGTAGAGCAACAGCGATTCATCGTCGGCAAAGAAAGACTCTTCGCTCTGCCAAACTTCGGCGCTGAAGTCTAGATCGCTGAGAGATTTAATCATCCATGAGTCGTGGCCGTTGTAGTCGGCATGCAACACATAGTCGTAGGGAATGTAGCAATAGCCGCGATCGCCCCACCCTGCGCCCCAGGAGTTGCGGACGATGAACATCCGATCTTTGTCGGAGTACCCGACGCAGAGCATGGCATGCCAGCCATGGGTTTCGCGGACATTGTCTGATTTTCTAGGTTTGGGGACGCGGCCTCGGTTGCGGGTCGCATCATCAAACGATTCAAATGTATTGAGCGCAAAGGCGATCGGGAATCCTTCGGCTAAGGTGTGCCGCCACAGATCAAGATTGGTTTCAATACACTCAGCTTCCACAATTTTGAAGTTTGCTGCATAGTCATAGGCATCGACATGGGGTTGTTCAATGATCAAGGTGGCGTCATTCGGCCACATATCTTCGGTGCAGGCTCCATGCTCAATTAAGCTGTTGATGGCACAATACATTTGAGCACCACCATCTTCGTGTTCGCAGTTGGCTTGGGCGCGGGCATTATAGTAAACAAACATGCGGCTAACGTTGCCGGACTCGCCCAGTTCGCGTTTGGCCAGATATTCGTAGGCACCCACAAATGCATTGGCCACGCAGCTATTGCCGATCTGCTCTTCGACCTCGGTCATGTATTTGCGCAAATCAACTTTGGGGGGTAGCTGGTCAGCATGAAACCGCCCAACCTGACGATATTTGGTGTTCTCAGGACGCTGGCCTGCACGATACCCACCAATCCGATATTTCCGATTCTGGTCTGCCATGTCGATCCTTGAGCGTTGCGCTGACAATTGCCTCTATTGTCAGAATGCCCAATCTGGTCAGAGTGATCTAGGAATGGTGATGTCTGATACAGAGGATTAATTCTGGCTTTATCGAAACTCCATGTTGGACAACGCTATAGTTTAATCTGGCTAAGATTCTATCAATGTCGCCCATGCTGCTGCCTCAACAGCAATTAGTCATCCAACTGGCAAAGCGGTTTCCGGACGCCATCTTTTATAAAGAGACGACCGAACGCGTAGTAGCACTCACGATTGATGACGTGCCCACCCCAAATGACCCTGACGATGCATCAACGCGGTGTATTTTGTCGGCGATCGCCACTCACAACCAGGCTGTGGACGAGGAGGGCGATCGCGTCCGGGCTACATTCTTCATTATTACCGGCCATCTGACTTCGGGCAGCACGGTTTTGACCGATATTGTGGCCGCTGGGCATGAGATTGGCAACCACGGCATTGCCGACGACAACACCGCCCTGCAACATCCAGAAATCTTTAGATTGCAGCTACGGGCATCGCACCAACGCCTCATGCAAGATTGCAGCCAGCCGCCCCGCTGGTATCGACCGGGGCGAGGGCTATACACTCCAGCGATGGTGCAATCGCTGCGGCAAATGGACGGCTACGAACCACGCTTTGCTCTAGCATCCATGATTCCAATCGACACCTTTACTCCTACCAACAACCCAGAGTTTACGGTGCGGTATGTGTCGCAGTTCATTTTTCCAGGAGCCATTTTGCTGCTGCACGGCGGCTCAATTGCCAATTGCCAAAATACAACGGCGGCGCTCACCCGAATTCTCAGTTTATTGAAACGTCAGCATTATCGAGTTGTGACACTTTCGGAACTCTGGGATTACGATTGAAGGGTTGTCTGCTGCAATTAGTCTGGTGAAATGAACTCTGGCGAAATGAACAGGTCATGGGATTGAACACATCCATGCACCCAAACCCATGACCTGTTTGCGATCGCGACAACGTATTTCAAATGCTCTTAGACTGTAGTGACATTAAACTTGAAAATTAAACAGCAACAAGACCCGTTTGGCGCAACAGAAATACCAGCAGCGAATTGACGAGACTGAGCGCGATCGCCCCCAAAATGGCACTACCAATGCCCCAGCGCAGCCGAAATCCTTGCACGAGCCAAGCGGTTAAGCCAAACACAATCACACTGCCAATGAGCGGAATTAAACCGAGGCTGATGATTGTGTTAAATGTTTTGAACCAGTTGGGAAACAGCCCCCAAAAACCATTCAACGCGCCAATAATACCGCCTGCAATCAGCGCCACAACGGGGCTATCGATTTCGATCCCTAAGGGCAGCTTGGACACAATCAATAAGGCGATCGCCAACACGACAATAGAAATTAAAAAGCCAATCATCATCAATACTCCTCAGACAGAACATTAGGACTCTATCAGGGTTGAGTTCTAGCTTGCAACCGCTATGCCTTAACCCTAATTTATAAAATGCTAAAGCTTCGAAACATCAGCATTCCTGAAATGCCTCCTAGCTGCCCAAAATTGGCTACCGTGTACACACATCTGTGCCCTCTAACTCTCGTTCCCAGCC
>JAYUYI010000623.1:0-3080 GCA_043752545.1 Thermoleptolyngbya sp. | reverse complement strand
CACAGTATGTGATTCTGCCGTTGGTGGGAGCTGGCGTCATGGCGATCGCGGTGCTCACGACGCAAACCGCGCCGCGCTTGTTTAATCCGCAGCCAACGCCTAGTGATTTGCTGCCTAGCCCATCGACCGCACCCTTTGTGCTGCCGGGTAATTTTGGGCAGGTGAATCTGCAAACGGCAGATGTCGCCACGCTGGAGGCGATCGCCAGCCATTCCTTCCGTAAACAAGACCTGCCCAAAGCTGAAGCGGCCTTCAACGCGTTGCTCGATCGAGGGGCACTGCAAGCTGCAGACACTGCCTTCAAAGCTGTTTCAAAAGACAGCCTCTCTGAGCCATCGATTAGCTTTTTGCGCGGTAAGCTAGCTTGGCTGGCTGTCAAACAAGGCAACCCTGAAGGCTACTCCGTATCAGACGCTCAACGGTATTGGGAAACGGCGATTAAACAACAGCCCGATTCCGTCCCTTATCACAACGCCCTCGGCTTTGCCTATTATGACCAAGGCAAATCGAAACAGGCTCTAAAGGAGTGGTGTAGCTCAATTGCACTGCTGGCAGGCAACTCTGCGGCGAACAACTCTGCGGCGAGCACTGGAACCACCAATGCCTCCGACCTAGACTGCGCCATGCCCACCCAGCCGATTACCAATTCTGAGGCGATCACGGCCTATGCAGGCATTGCCCTAGCATTACAGCAAGCCGTAACTGACCCAGACTATACGGCGCAGCAGAAAGACTTGCTGAGTCGCGCCACGCAGCTGTACCAGTCCGTGGTTCAAAGTAACCCCGCTAGCGTTGATCCAGATGAACTCGGCAAAACCTGGCTGTGGAATGAGCAGGCAATTCGCGATTGGCAAATCTTGGGAACCCTTTGAGCCACGCCATAAAGATCAATTCAATTTTGCGATCGCCAGCACCAATATGGGAAATGGTATTAGGCTAAGAAATGGAATTTCTGGCGACTGCTGCCGAGCCGAGCCTGCCGATCCTAAAACAGACGATTCTAAAACAGACGAGAACTATGCCACATACGATTGTTACAAACACTTGCGAAGGCGTTGCCGATTGCGTTGATGCTTGCCCAGTTGCCTGTATCCATCCAGGTTCAGCCAAAAATGCCAAAGGGACAGACTGGTTCTGGATTGATTTTTCGACCTGCATTGACTGTGGCATCTGTCTCCAGGTGTGCCCGGTTGAGGGAGCCATTGTGCCCGAAGAGCGCCCAGAATTGCAGAGTACGCCCCAGTGAGGACTAATTGGTGAAGCCTCACGAGTGAAGCCTAAAGCTCTGCCGTGGGATCAATTTCGGATCAATTCTTATCCCAGCTGCCCATGCTTGATACCCCTCCGCTGTTGGCCGTCGAACACGTTCATGCTGGCTACATTAAAGATTTAGATATCTTGCAGGGCGTCAATTTTCGGGTGCATCCCGGCGAATTAGTGGCGGTGATTGGTCCCAATGGAGCCGGGAAATCGACCTTGGCAAAAGCTATTTTTGGGCTGCTAACGCCGCACCAAGGCACGATTCACTTTCAAGGGGAGTCGATTGTTGGGCTAAAGTCTGACCAAATTGTGCGGCGGGGCATGTGCTACGTGCCGCAAATCTCTAATGTGTTCCCGGCGCTCAGCGTTGAAGAAAATCTGGAGATGGGGGCGTTTACCCGCAGTGGATCGCTTCAGCCCTTAAAACAAAAAATTTTTGAGGCATTTCCCATCTTGGCCGACCGACGCCGGCAACGGGCTGGGACGCTGTCGGGCGGCGAACGGCAGCTGCTAGCCATGGGGCGATCGCTGATGCTAGATCCCCAATTGCTGATTTTAGATGAACCGTCTGCGGCACTTTCGCCTGTGTTGGTGAACGAGGTGTTTGAGCGGATTCGGCAGATTAACCAACTAGGGATGGCGATTGTCTTAGTTGAACAACATGCCCGCAAAGCTCTGACGATGGCGCATCGGGGCTATGTATTGGAAACGGGGCGCGATCGCTTTGAAGGATCTGGAGCAGATTTGCTGGACAATCCTAAAGTCGGTGCATTGTATTTGGGAGGAGCGCGGGTCAGCCGATAATTGAATGAGCCGATTGCTGGATGATTGCCCTGAATTATTGCCCTGACGTATTGCCCTGACGTATTGCCGATGTCTCTGTTGCCAAGCTCTCATTTTCACGGGTATGCCCTAGCGCTGCACACCAGCAGCCCCGAGTTGGGTCTAGCGCTGAGCAATTTCAGCGGCGACAGTCGGTGTAGCGTATGGGAGTTAGGGCGATCGCTCTCTACTGATTTACACGACTATTTGCAAGAATTTCTGCAGCCGCAGGGATGGCAAGACCTGACATTTCTAGCGGTTGCCAAAGGACCCGGCGGCTTTACCGGCACCCGCATTGGAGTCGTTACTGCTCGAACCCTGGCGCAGCAACTAAACCTGCCCCTGTTTGCCATTTCCTCGCTGGCGGCCTTTGCCAATTCAATGCGCGATCGCGTCCGGCTCGAAGCACAGAACGGTGGGTCTGAGTCTGCGGTCGATGTTGCGGTGCAAATGCCTGCCCAGCGCGGAGAACTGTTCGCAGCCATTTATGGCACCCTAGATCCAGCCTCAGACTGGACAGCGCTGTTTCCCGACACTGTGCTCTCGGTGGAGCAATGGCAGCAGGTATTAGAGCAGTGGCCGCGCCCCTACCAGTTGCTTCAAGCAGATAGTGGCTTAGGTGGGTCTGCGACCAGCCTGCTGCAACTGGCCTACACAGACTGGAGCAGCGGCCTGCGTCCCCTTTGGACAGACGCCTTGCCATTTTACGGGCAGCATCCAGTGGCCAGATGAATCGAACTGTCGCCGCGCTCCGATTATTTTTGCAGATAAAAAACTAGCAGCCGGGATAACTTCTATCGACCAATGGCAACTTTTTGGTTTTTTTGGGTTCAGATATTAGTTCAAAGTGTGTAAGAATTCAGGTGTAGGGGACTTGACAAATCGAGACAGATGAGCAGTGTGAAGCCTATCACCTTCCTCTTCCTCCTCTAGCTGAGCGCGAGAAACTGTTAGAAACGCCGACCGAGGTGCTTGTGGGGCTGATTTTGCGGCAACAG
>JAYUYI010000622.1:0-7664 GCA_043752545.1 Thermoleptolyngbya sp. | reverse complement strand
TTCGTTGGGTGGGGATACATCCCTACCCGGATGTGGCGCATATAGGCGCACATAGGCACATATAGGCGATCCGCGCTCCGCAGCCCCATTCAAGCAACGTAGTTGGCGACTGGCAGCACGCCGATGGGGATATTGCCAGTTAAGGAAACGCCTGCGATCGCCACCACCAGATCTTGACTGGCGGCAAACGGGATTGCAGCGTCGTTAACGGATAAATACATCCGGTTTTTCCAGCCAAACAACACGGCTGCGTTCGGGTTCAACCGTTGCTGACCGGGCTTTACAGGATTGGCATCTTGATAGGCCACCGCCACCGCCACCGAGAGGGTTTTGCCCTGAACCTTGCCTGCATTCAATAGCTGCGGCGGTAGTTCAACCGTCGATAGGTTGCGGTCATAGTCGAGCTGGATGCGATCGCCGCCCACCGCCGAAAAATCGCCAATTCGATCAAACGACGTGACCAGCGATTGAGCCAATGCGGCGCGCGGCGTTGACCCAGAGTAGACAAAGCGATCGCCCCCCGAGCCACCCCTCAAGCGATCGGCACCCAGCCCGCCAATCAAGGAATCGTGGCGATCGCCGCCCGTGATCGTTTCACCCTTGGCGGTACCCAACAAAAAGTCGTCACCGGGTCCCCCAATCGTTGTTCCAGCCGCCGGGAATGCCCCCGCTTCAAACGCCCCCATGTCCACCCGGCGATCCCGACCAGCACCGTACTTGTCTTGGCGGAGAGCGCCTGTGGCAATTCCAGCATTGATCGCAGGGCTGCTTGCCTGCAGGGTAAAATTGCCGTTAGCCGCATCTACAAAGCACGGATCTTGGTTCCGCAGGTTGCGTATCGCCCCAACAGCTAGCTGATCCGATGCTTGGAATGCCGGACTATTGTTAACCAGATTAGAGCTGAAAATAATATTGGTAGATTGATTAATATTATTCGCAGCTCGATCAGGTCGGGCAGACATAATATTGTTATAAGCCCGTCCATTCTGTGAATAGTTGAATGAAATCTCCCCGCTTTTGGTTAGAGTTTTAGCATTTTCATAGGTTGTATTGTTAACCACATCAACAGGGTTTGAGCCTGCAAAAATGTTGATCCCAGAACCGCCATTGTGGTAGATCAAATTGTTAGCAATTAACGCTCTACCTCGATAGGCAATGCCTGTTGTCTCCCGGCTTGAAGCGGTGTCCAGCATGATGCCATGGCCTTCAGTGAGCTTGCCGCCACCTCTAAACCAAGGTACCTTCTGTTCATTATCGAAGACTGTATTGCCTCGAATAATAATTTTGTAGGCTGTTGTATTGGCATCCGAATTCCACAGCCGTAAATGGGTAATTCCTTGAGTGCCGTAGGGCGAGTAGTACGCATTTCCAGACACGACATTGTGCTCAATCGTTACATAGTCTACTTCTGAGGTGGCAATCCCACCGCCTGGGAAATTAGAAACAGCGTTATTGCGAATGGTGACGTGAGTAGAATGAATTTTCTCCGCTTCTGTTTTGTTGGGGCCATCAATATAGGTAACTTGCACCCCATTGCCTGACGTCGCTGGATTGATGCGATTGTCTTTTTCGGCCAGCGCATAGTCTAGGGTAATTTGATCGCGGGCACCCAACATTGTCAGCCCTTCAATCACTACATGAGACGACCCGGTAATGCTAACCGCGTTCCAATTATTGCGATTGGCTTGCAGGATGGGGGTATGCCTGGGATAGGCTTTGATGGTAGTCGGCTGTGTGGCGTTAGCCTGTAGGTTTTTAATCGAGACGATACTACTGGCTGGATTTAGATTCGTATAAGTCCCGTTCATCACATAGACTGTATCGCCCGCTTTCAGCACTTTTTGGACAGGTTCAAAGGTGCGAAATGCCTTTTTTTTGCTTAATCCCGTGTGGCGATCGCTGCCTTTTCCCGAAACGTAGTAAGTACTCGCCATGCGTAGTGCTGTTTGGGTAATGGTCTGATCAAGGCGTGCCGGATGATTCTAGGCTGGCGGCAACTAGAGCAAGTGCTACCAGTGGAGCCGTCACCGCTCGCAGCACCCGCCGCCCCAGTGAAACCGGAGTGTAGCCCGCTGCGATCGCCCCGCCAATTTCCGACTCTGTCCAGCCTCCCTCTGGGCCAGTAGCGATGACGATGGCGCTATCGGGCAACGTTAGCAGTTGGCAGGGGGTTCGTTGAGACTGTAGCACGTCTAGTAAAGGGCGATAGTTACCCCGGGCTTCACAGAGATACGCATCTGAATTAGCCTGATGCCAGCGGGCTAGGGCTTGAAACCAAGGGTGAGGCTCAAACAGCTCAGGAATCATCTGACGTTCAGACTGTTCTGCGGCTTCTTGGGCAATGCGTCGCCAGCGGTCTAGCTTTTGCGGGCTGGGCTGGAGTAAGGTGCGATCGCTGATAATCGGCACAATCCGCGCCACGCCGAGTTCGGTGGCCTGTCGCACAATCTCATCCATACCGTTGCCTTTGGGCATCGCCACCAGCAGCACGACAGCAATCGGCAGCTCATGTTGAACGGGCAGTTGTTCTAACACTTGAGCCTGACTGGCATCTGCGCCTAGCTCGGCTAGCCACCAGTGCCCTTGCCCATCCATTGCAATGAAGCGATCGCCAGCCCCTAGCCGCAAGACACGACACAAGTAATGATGTTGCTCTGGCGTCAAACTGAGGTGGGGCGGCAGCAGTTGGGAGGGGGCGATCGCCAATCGCTGTAGTTGCACCACGCCAGCCGCCTAGTTTTGCAACACTAAATCGTCGAAATAGTCATTGTCGATCGACGTCCGCACCAAAAACATGCAGCCGCCTACCGTTGAAGGAGCATGATTTGAGGTCGATTTAGAGCGAATGTAGTCGCCAGCCCTATAGGTCGCAGAATCAACTATCAAATCGCCTTCTAGCATATAAATTTCTTCATCTGAGGTGTGGCGATGCAGCGGATATTGCACCCCTGGCTCTGCGCGTACCAACGCGGTTGCTTCTCTCTGAGCCAGATCTAAATACAGAATTGCGAGTGACACCCCTACAATTCGATGGGGCTGCCACGCTAAACTTTGCGACCGAACGGTGAGGCGATCGCCACTGGTCACCTGACGTAGGAGGATATTTGCTAGCTGAAAAGCATTTTTTACCTGACCTAACGGTGAATTCACCACAGCCGTGGACTCATTCACCGATCCAGCGATCGTAGCGTTCTGGAGGCTAAAATCCTTTGCCGCCTCTGGCGTTAATTCTGACTCAACCTCTGACTCAATCTGCTCAGCATTAATCCGCTCAAACAATCGACCCTTGAGGCTAGCAGCTAAAGGCATAGCCGGAGCAGTATACGGAATTGTTGCCACCGCTCTGCGAAAATCTGCTAATTCATCCTCTAATTCAGGACATTCTGCCAAATCACTCTGCATCACCTGACGTTCAGTATCGGTCAACAGGTCAAAGACATCTAACGTCACTAAATCACAAGGGCAAAGTTCGTCGCTCATAGTCTATAAATGTACCTTGGTCTATCCTAGCTTGAGCACGGGCAGCGTATCATAGCTGGCACGACTTGAAAGGGTGACCGTTGAAACCCGAATAGTACCTGTCACATCACTCTAATCCAGCGGATCTAGCACCTGTCGCAATTTGCTCAAGCCTAATCGGATACGCGTTTTAACAGTACCCAGAGACTTACCCGTGAGGGTCGCCACTTCGACGTGAGTTAAACCCTGGTAATAGGCTAGCTCTAGCACATGACGCTGTTCCTCAGGCAGTTGTTGCATTGCCTTTAGAACGCGATCGCGACGCTCATTAATTAATACGTCGGCTTCAGGATCTGAGATCTGTACGGTCGGCATTATTTTGGCCGCTTCGGTAGATGACTTCACCACTTTGCCAAGACGCTGCAATGCCCGCAGTCGATCCAGAGAACGGCTGCGAACTAGCATAAACAGCCAAGCATCGACCCGACTGCGCTCGGCGTCGTAGCGACCCGCCGTTTTCCAGACCTGGCTAAATACGTCTAGGACGGCTTCTTCAGCCTCTTCGACGGAACCCAGTATTTTGAAGGCCACAGCATACAAAACCCGAGCGTAGCGATCGTAAAGCACCGATAGGGCTTCTTGGTTTTGCTGCGCAATTTGGGCTAGAAGTACGAATTCCTCAGTGCTGGAAACCTGAGCTAACATACAGAAATTAACTTAAGGGAGCTAGGGTAAATGACGAAAAAATTGTTATGAACTCCCGTAACTACTCAGTCTGCCCTCACCCTAAATCCCTCTCCCACGTAGGGAGAGGGACTTTGAACTGGTTCGATTCTCCTTCTCCCTCCTTGAAAGAAGGGGCTAGGGGATGAGGGCTGTTCATAGCCTGAGTAGTTACATTTTCCCGATAATAATGCATGAGGTGGGAACTTGTAGATTAGTCCTTAGGTAGATTAACCGCTCAAGAGCGCTTCCACGAATTCGTAACTGGAAAAGGGACGCAGGTCTTCAATCCCTTCGCCGGCTCCAATAAAGCGAATCGGTAAACCCAACTGCTGCACAACGGCCAGAACGATCCCACCTTTAGCGGTGCCGTCTAGCTTGGTGAGCACAACGCCGCTCAGCTGAGCCGCCTGAGCAAACACTTCGGCTTGCCGCAGCCCGTTTTGCCCTAGGGTGGCATCGAGCACCAGCAGCGATTCAATGTGGGCTTCGGGCGCTTTTTTGTCAATAATTCGGCGAATTTTGCTCAGCTCATCCATCAGGTTTTTTTTGTTTTGCAAGCGGCCTGCGGTATCTAGCAGCAGCAGTTCGGTGTGCCGAGCCTGCGCCGCTGTGATGGCGTCAAACACCACCGCTGCGGGATCGGTGTTTTTGCCGGGGTTAGAAATTACGTCTACGTTGCTGCGATCGCCCCACACTTTTACTTGCTGCACCGCCGCTGCCCGGAACGTATCGGCAGCGCCAATTAGGGTTTTGTAGCCAGACTTTTGGGCAATGTGAGCAATTTTGCCAATCGTGGTGGTTTTACCGGCTCCATTCACCCCCGTCATCAGCCAAATGTTGAGGCTGCCCTTGTCGGGGGCAAAGCTGGGATCAATCGGTTTACCGCCCGGATTGTCTAACATGCCCCGCAGAATTTCTTTGAGATAGGCGATCGCCTCATCGGGAGGGAGGGCTTCTTGGCGCAGCTTGCTTTGCAGTGCTGCAATAATGTAGTCGGTTGCGGCCACGCCCACATCGGCTTGCAGCAGCAGCGATTCAATTTCGAGGACGGCGTCTTGGTTGAGCGGCCCTTGCCCCACAATCGACCGCAGTTGGTTAATCAGGCTGCGACGGGTTTTGTCTAGTCCTTGGCGCAGTCGATTCAGCCAGGTAATTTCTTCTAAATCGACCTGATCGGCCTGCCGTCCCTGCGCCGCTAACACCTGAGCCGACCAGAGAAAGTTTTCATCTAGCCCGACATCGGTCGGCTCTAGTGCGGTCTCTGGTGACACGTCAAGCTCTGCCGCCGCTAACGCTTCTGCGTTTAGCCGCTCTAGGCGCTCTTGCCGCTCTGCTTCTGCCCGCGCCCAAAACGGTAGGACTGCGGCTTCAGGTTCTGCTTCTCCGTCTGCTTCACTAGTGGGCTGGGTTGGGGGCTGGGTTGCGGGAAGCGCAGGCGGCGCTTCCGGGCTGGTTGCTTCCGGGCTAGTTGCTTCCGGGCTGCTTGCTTCCGGGGAGGCGATCGCCGCCACGGGGTGCTGAGAAATCTCAGCGGCGGTGCCTGAGTCAGGGGCTAGTGCCGCTGCCGCTGCTTTCGCCGCCTCTTCTGCTTTGCGCTTTTGGATATTTTGCTGCGCTAGTTTTGCCCACGCCAATACATCCTGCGCGATCGCCGGAGCGGCTTCAGTGGACTCTCTAGGCGCGGCTTCAGCTGCATCTGAGCTATCGACACCTGACGGTTTCGCTTCAGAACCTGGCTCAGCCGATTGTGCATCGTACTGGCGATTAAACCAATTAAAAGACGACATAACCCTTACCACTAGCGCCTAAACAGCACCCAAATAGTTTTAGCTTACGGTAGTTTCTGCGCTTACGGTAGCCGACCTACCTAGCCCTAGCCTGTTCAACCACGCGACGCAGCACGCCGTTGATAAACCGATGGCCTTCGTCATCACTGTAACGCTTGGCCAGCTCGACCGCTTCGTTGATTGCCACCCGGTCGGGAATCTCCATAAACATCATCTCTGTAACCGCAATGCGCAAGATATCGCGGTCGATGCGGGGTAAACGATGCAGCTGCCAGTCCACCATCGCCGTTGATAGCTTTAAATCGACCGCTTCTCGGTTGCTGTTCACCACTTTGAGCAGATCAAGGGTGTAGTCGCGCACATCTTGCTGGTTTGCCAGTTGAATTAATTCGGGCAGCTCGACCGCTATCCCTAAGCGATTGATCGCAGCCTGGGTCAGGGCGATCGCCTCTTTCACCATGACTCGGGCACTTTTGGCGTCAATGGCGTGGGTTTCGCTACTGAGCAGGCGATCGCTGCCCCGTTCTAGCTCTGCCGCCGCCGTTTCCAGCGTATCGTGCGCTTCTGCCGTCAGCGTTCGGACGGAGGCTAGAGCCACATTTTGAAAGGTCTGAACATCTAGCTTTTCGAGCGTTGTAGGCAGCTGGCTAATGCTCAAAAGAGCCAATTCGCGAGCAATTCGACGGGCTTGCATGGGAAAAAGGGTGAGGAGTGGGTAGGAAAATCGCGGGCTTGGTCAAGAATTTGGGATGGCTTTACTCTCTTTCCCCATACTCTTCATCCGACAACAGCGAATATGCCTGCCGTTTAATTTCGGGTAGCGGCGGCTCTAGGGCTGGCTCTAAACGGCGATCGCTATAGTCTGCGGCAGCATACTCTCCAGCCGCTAGGGCAGTGCCCATATTGGGACCCACAATGCCACCCGAGACCACCAGTTTAAAGGCATCTTCTACCGACATCGCCAGATTGAGCACATCGGTTTCCGATACGATCGCGTACCAGCCCGTGGTGGGGTTCGGCGTGGTCGGGATAAAAACATTCAGCATGGAATCTGGCATTTGCACCGAAGCCGCAGGGGTAAAGCCACCCGTGACAAACCCAACCGACCACACTCCTTGGCGAGGATATTCCACCAAAACCACGCGCCGGAACTTATTATTCGACTCGCGCAACAAAGTCTCTAGTAGCTGCTTCAGGGTTTTGTACAGCGACCCGGCCAGGGGAATGGCTTGGAGGATCTGCTCACCCAGATCTAGCAGCCAGCGACCCGCAATGTTGCGTGCCATCAGCCCAATCAGCAGAATGAACGCCAGCGGCACAGCAAACCCTGTCGCCAGGTTGAGGACATCTCCCAGCAAGGGCGGCAAGTCGTTGAAGGGGTTGATCTGCTTGGGGATGCGGGTCAAAAAGTTGATCACCCAGCTGGCAATGGTGATGGTCAGCCAAATGGTAGTTGCCAGGGGGATGACCACCAGCAACCCGGCGATCAAATCGCTCTTCAGATCTTGCTTGATGCGGTGAATAACAGACAACCTAGTCTCCTGGTCAATGGACAGATGAGATGAACCGGAAAACCCAACTGAATCGAATCACTCCAAACTCTACTTAAACCACCCGTCAGTTCTCTTAAACCTCCAATTTACCAGCTTCAGCCTCATCCATAAAACTCACATGGCTGATTCAACCCCTAGC
>JAYUYI010000621.1:0-3099 GCA_043752545.1 Thermoleptolyngbya sp. | reverse complement strand
CTGACCCCGAAGTCGTTGATTTACTCACTAGACTCAAGACCATCATTAATACCAAAGACGCCACCCTCTTTGGCAAATCAACCGTGTTTCTCAACGGTACCCGCGATGACGTTCGCACCCAAGAAACAAACCTGGGCAACTTAACCGCCGATGCCAACCTATTTGTGGGCAAACAAGTCGATCCGACCGTGGTACTGTCGCTCAAAAACGGCGGCGGCATCCGCGATAATATCGGAGCGGTGTCAGCAGGGGCGGGAGCAACTGACCCCAATGATGTGGAGAAGTTACCGACTCTGGCCAACCCATCTGTAAACAAGCTGGCAGGTGATCTGTCTCAGCTCGATGTCGAAAACTCGCTGCGTTTCAACAACGGGTTGAGCCTCATTACCATCACCGCTGCTCAACTTAAAGAGGTGCTAGAGCACGGCGTTTCTGGCGTCAGACCCGGTGCCACCCCCGGCGCATTTCCACAAATCGGCGGCATTTCGTTTAGCTTTGATGCGACCAAAACGGCGCAGCTATTGGCCACAGACGGGTCGGTCACCACAGCCGGCAGCCGGATTCAATCGGCTAGCATTACCGATGCCAACGGCAACTTTACCGACATTGTGGTGCAGAACGGCCAGATTGTTGGCGATCCTAACCGGACATTCCGCATTGTCACCCTCAACTTTTTGCTGGGTACGACCTCACCCAATGTCAGCGGTGATGGGTATCCTTTCTTCCGGTTTGTTAAGGAAAACCCCACGCTAGCCAACCGAGTAGACTTGCAGGGTGAAACGCTGGACTTAAACGGCAACGGCGTGATCGACAGGCCGCTAAACATCGCCCCTGGAGCCGCAACCTTTGCCCCAGCGGGCAGTGAACAAGATGCCTTTGCGGAATATTTGGCGGCCACTGGCAACTTTACGACAGAGGATGTGGAGCCAGCGCGCGATCGCCGGATTCAGAACTTGGCCACTCGGGAAGATAACGTATTTGGAGTGACCTTGCGGGGTACGGCTAGGGCGAATCGGGTGAACGGTAAATTTGGCGGCGACCTGATTACTGGGTTGGGCGGTGCCGATACGCTCAATGGTAGGGGTGGTGACGATTTGCTAGACGGCGGCAAGGGCAATGATACGCTGCTTGGGGGCGCTGGGGATGACACCGTCTTCAGTGGGCCTGGGTTCGATCGCGTCACTGGCAATGGTGGAGTGGACGTTTTTGTGCTAGAGACGGGTGCTGGCTATGACGAAATTGTGGACTACCGCGACGGTGTTGACAAACTGGGTCTGAGCGAGATCCCGTTCAGAAAGCTGAATTTTACGGCTGATGGGCGGAACACGGTGATCAGCGTCGGTCGGGGCAATAATGCTGATGTGGTGGCGATCGCCCTCGGCACTAACCCAAGTGTGTTTAATCGCACCGATGTGGTGACCACCTTCCAAACCCCAGAAACGTTTGCCTAGTCTGACTCGTCGAGACGGCTGATTCTCAAAGCTCTAAAGTGAACGAGTTCCCAGCTTAGCCGGGAACTCGTTCACTTTAGAAGTCTACAGAATGAGAGGTCTACAGATTACAGGTTAGCCAAAGCGGGCTCTTGTTGATATTGGGAGGTTGCGGCTGACACCGGCAGCCCATATACTTCTGCTGAGTTATTGGGGCTTTCGATCAGCTTCACCTTGTGCAACTTCGCGCCAATTTGACGAATTGGGGCTTCTAGCAAATCGCGAATATGTACGGCAATGTTTTCTGCGGTGGGGACGACGTGCTCAAAGTAAGGAATGTCTTTGTTTAAGAAGGTGTGGTCAAATGGCTCCACCACATATTTATCCACAGCGTTCTGAACCGCAACCAAGTCGGCCAGCATCCCCGTACGCGGGTCAATTTCGCCCTGAATGGTGACTTCTAAGTGGTAGTTGTGGCCATGACCGTTGACCCGCGCACACTTGCCGTAAATTTCGGAGTTTTGCTCTAGGGTGAGGCTGGGCAGTGCAAGGCGGTGAGCGGCGCTGAAGTGGGTGCTAATGGTGAGGTAGGCGTCCATGTCGTGTCCTTGATAGTCGGCCCAAAGTTCGGGGTGTTCGAATAGCTGAATATTGACCAGGGGGAGATGGGGCGCAAGCCGATGCCAGATCACCCGCGCCATGTTTTCGGTAGTGGGTAGGGTGTGCTGAAACTCTTCCCAGGCATCATTGAGGTAAGAGAAGTCGAGCTGGCTGGTAATTTCTCGCTTAATCACCTGCTTCACGTCTGACAGGTTTAGCACCATGCCGTACGGGTCTAGTTCGCCCTCCATGGCCACAAACAGCACATAGTTGTGGCCATGACCGGGCGATCGCGTGCAGGCACCAAAACGCTCCACATTTTCTGACTCACTGATTTCTGAAAGCCAGTAGCGATGGCTGGCAGAGAACTGGGCACGACGATTAATTACACACTTCATAGTCAATTCAAGCAGGCAGTATAAAGTTCTGTGAACTACCCTCTTACTAAGATAGATCGATTTTATGCAAGATTCAGTCTCTGGTGCCCGCTGCTAGCCAGTAACTATCGACTTCTACGATTTATCCCCTAGTGCGTTTAGCGTGATCCATAATTTGCTGTTTGCGTTCAACGGGGGCGGCAGTAGCAGGAGCTAGGTAGTTGCCGCGCGTGCGGGCGAGATGTTCCATGATCCGCTTTTTGCGATCGCTCATTTCCGGCATAAGAGGTTACACAGCTCATATCGTTGACTCTGCTATCATTCTCAACTATCCACGCCAGTTCTGCATGATTCACCTCCAACGGCAGACGATGCAAGACTGCTGTCAAACTGCGGCCAACCTAACGATAAGATTGAGCCTAAACCTTCGGTCGGGTATCTATGAGCCAGATTTCTCCTAAAAAAACTCCTATTGCACCTCCCCAGGAACCTCACACTAACCCTGATTTTTTAAAAAAACTGGCCGTTTGGCTTTACGCCTTTTGGAAGTTTTCTCGACCTCATACGGTGGTGGGGACAACTCTCAGTATTCTCGGTTTATCGCTGATTGCGATCGCCACCCCATCTACCATCCCTCCTACTCCAGCGACGAATCTGGGCTTGCCTGCAGTTGTGGCGATCCTGCTCACTTT
>JAYUYI010000620.1:0-3108 GCA_043752545.1 Thermoleptolyngbya sp. | reverse complement strand
CAATCACGTAAACCTTGTAGCGGCACTGCACCGGGGCAAACTGGGCGCGTTCAATCAGCTCGCGGATATTGTCTACGCCCGTGTTGCTAGCCGCGTCAATTTCGATCACATCCAGGGCATTGCCCAGCGCAATCATGCGGCAGGCATCGCACTTGCCGCATGGTTTTTCGGTTGGCACCTCGCTAGTGAGACAGTTGAGCGACTTGGCAAAAATGCGGGCGCTAGAGGTCTTGCCTGTGCCCCGTGCCCCCGTAAATAGGTAGGCAGGCGCAATCCGTCGCCGCCGCAGCGCATTGGTTAGGGTGGCGGCGATCGCTTCTTGCCCCACCAGTTCAGCAAAAGTTTGAGGCCGATATTTATGATGGAGCGGTTCGTAGGTCACAAAGAATCCAAGGTCAACGGCTCAATCTTTGAGCAGACTGCTTCAATCCTACCAAGCTCTGAGCAAAGCTTTTGTACTACCAGATCAAAGACTTCTATTCTCAATCAAGCAAAAAATATGGGGATTAATGGTCTAAAGTTATTGCTTGTAGGTTGAGCAGGCGTACTGAGCAGACCGTTGAACCCCAAACACCCTCGTTGAACCACAGCCCCATCGGTGCAGTTGCCAGGTCAACAGGCCGTGTTTACAAAATTATCTGATGGTCAAGTTTTAACTTTTTTTGTAAAAGCGCGGCAAAACTGCATTTTTACAAAAAAATATTAGAAAGTAATGGGTACACGCCTTCAGATCACTGCAATTCCCTGCAACTATCCACTGCAATCAATAGAGTTTTAGCAAGAGTTTGAGCAACATGGAACAACATCAACCGTCAACGGTCGTGATTACAGGTGCCTCATCCGGAGTTGGCTTATATGCGGCCAAAGCCCTAGCCAAACGGGGCTGGCATGTGGTGATGGCCTGTCGAGATTTGCCCAAAGCGGAACGGGTTGCCCAAGAAGTTGGCATGGCACCCGGCAGCTACACCGTGATGCACCTTGATCTGGGCGATTTAAGCAGCGTCCGCCAATTCGTCACCACGTTTCGCGATAGTGGAAAGTCGCTAGATGCCTTGGTGTGCAATGCCGCTATCTACATGCCATTGCTCAAAGCCCCGCTCTACAGCCCCGATGGGTATGAGCTAAGCGTTGCCACCAACCACCTCGGCCACTTTCTGTTGTGCAATTTAATGATGGATGATTTGAAGCATTCGGGATCGGGCGATCCCCGACTGGTGATTTTGGGCACCGTCACCCACAACCCCGATGAACTGGGTGGCAAAATTCCGCCGCGCCCCGACCTGGGCAACTTTGAAGGGTTTGAAGCGGGCTTCAAGGCTCCGATCACCATGATTAACGGCAAGGCGTTTGAACCCGTCAAAGCCTACAAAGACAGCAAAGTGTGCAATGTGCTCACCATGCGAGAGCTGCATCGGCGCTATCACGACGCCACCGGGATCACCTTTAGCTCACTCTATCCGGGCTGCGTGGCCGACACGCCCCTATTCCGCAACCACTATCCGCTGTTCCAAAAAATCTTCCCCTGGTTCCAAAAGAACATCACGGGGGGCTACGTGTCTCAAGAGCTGTCGGGCGAACGGGTTGCCATGGTGGTGGCCGATCCGGAGTACAAACAATCGGGCGCGTACTGGAGCTGGGGTAACCGCCAAAAGAAAAACGGCACGTCGTTTGTGCAAACGGTGTCGCCCCAAGCCCGCGATGATGAAAAAGCCCAGCGGATGTGGGACACCAGCGCCAAATTAGTAGGGCTTTAGGAGAATCGCGATTCATCGGATATGCATGGTAGAGACGCGACTCATCGCGTCTCTACAACACATGAGCGAGACCTAGAGAGGCGGCATCCCGACGGCTGCTAACGGTTCTAGGGCGATCGCCTCCACTCCGCTGTTCAACTCACCGTCCGAAAGAGTCACCGATTCTGGCGCAATCTGGTCTAGCTGATGCCAGATTTCTTGCAGCATCGGCTCTAGGCCAATCCGCGCCACCGCAGAAATGATGAACACCGGGGCAGGACTCAACTGACGTAGCTGGGTGGCGATCGCCTCCACCTGTTCCAGGTCGCCTGCCAGCGCATCCACTTTATTTAACGCAATTACCTGGGGGCGATCGGGCAGGCCGCGACCGTAGGCATCTAGCTCAGCTTGAATGGTGTGGTAGGTGGCGATCGGGTCTTCCTGGGTGGCATCAATTAAATGCAGCAGCACACGCGTGCGTTCAATGTGGCGCAAAAAGTCGTGCCCCAGCCCAATGCCCATGTGCGCCCCCTCAATCAGTCCAGGGATATCTGCAAACACCGTGCCATCTCCCGACGGCTTGCGCACCACGCCCAGGTTGGGCACCAGCGTCGTAAACGGATAATCTGCCACTTTGGGGCGCGCGGCAGACAGCGACGAAATTAACGTAGACTTGCCCGCATTCGGCAAACCAATAATGCCAACCTCTGCCAGCAGCTTTAGCTCTAGCCGAATTTTGCGATGATCACCCGGCAGACCGGGCAGTGCCCGTTCGGGAGCGCGGTTATGGTTACTCAGGAAGCAGGCATTACCCAAACCGCCCTTGCCGCCCTTAGCGATCAGCAGCGTTTGACCCGGTTCGACTAGATCGCCCAGCAGTTCATCTGTGTCAGCATCATAGACCGTCGTGCCGCAGGGGATCTTGATCATCCGATCCTCGCCCGACGCCCCAGTCATGTTTTTGATGCCGCCGCGCGCGCCAGAGTCGGCCTTAAAAATCCGGGAATATTTGAAGTCCAGCAGGGTTTGCAAATTCTCAGCCGCCACCAGCAGCACAGTGCCACCGCGTCCGCCATTGCCCCCCGAAGGGCCGCCAGCAGGCACATACTTCTCGCGGCGGAAGGACACCATGCCATCGCCCCCATTGCCTGCAAATACTTCAACTTCCGCCTGGTCGATAAACTGCATGACCCAATCCGCAAACGTTCCTTTCTGATGGTAGGCGATCGCTCCTCTCTCAGGGTGGATAAATTAAGATTGGGGACAGAACATGCCTTGGCGAATGGTTGAAAAGTTTGATTGCTGGGAGCAAAACGGTATCGATCCCCAAACTTTGGGGGACTTTGAATGCTCGATTCCCCCAAACTGCTCCTCT
>JAYUYI010000619.1:0-3114 GCA_043752545.1 Thermoleptolyngbya sp. | reverse complement strand
TCACCAGATATCGACTCATCCCGCTCGGTTCAGGCTCAAAATGCTCAATACCAGAATGCGATCGCGGTGAGGGCGATCGCATTCTGGTTCAGTAAATTCAAACTGACTGGCCTACCGACAAAGCGTTAGTAATCTACGTCCTCGTCATACTCCACGACTTTTTTGCGATCAGGAATATTTACCTGAGGGGCGCGATAAGGCTGAGGACTCTCGTCGTCTTCCCATACATCCTCTAGGTCATCGATCGGCGGTGGCTCGTAGGCATCTTCCTCCTCGTAGGCTTCCGCATACTGTTCGCGCCGAGGCGGCGCATCGTTCCAGTTCTCATCCGGCTCATCTTCGTAGTAAACGGGTTCTGGCTGCCGCTGCCTCAGGGGTTCTTGAATCGGACGCCGGGACTCTTCCCACCGATCATCATCCCAGGTGTCGCGGGCAGGGGCAGAATTGCGGAGCGGCTGGGAAGCAGTATTGCGAACGCCCGTCCCGAGCTGGTTTGAAACCGACGTGGGCATAATGTACTCATCGGCATCATCGCGCTCCCACGGCGGCCTACCAATGCCAATTCGCTCTAGCAACCCAACGCTGAGCTGGATCATTTTTTGTTCGGCGGCTTCAAATACAATCAGGCGATCGGGTCCACTGCTGACGACTTCCTCGATCGAGAGTTCGTAGGTGCTAACGACTTGGTCGGGGATGAACGGAAACCCCAAGGACGCAATCACCAAGCTTTCAACGCGACCATCGTCCACGTTAAATTTGAAGCCTCTTACCTTGCCTAGCATTTCGCCCGTTTCGGTAATCACTTCGCTGTTAATCAAGCTGCTGTAAATATCGACATTCACGTCATCTTCTACGGCAGAATCGTCATCAACTAAGATCACGTCCCCAATCTGGCGGATGTTGTCGAGCAGCATGACTTGCTGCACCCCCGAAAGCACCCCCGAAAAGACGCTTTCCCGCATGCCGATGGCAACCACCTCCCGTCGATCGACATCGACCCAAAGTTGACTGACAACACCCAGGCGTTTGCCAGTGTCGCGGGTGATGATTTGCGTTCCCAGAAGGTCAGAGCGTTGGCGGAATTGTTCAGATGTCATGTCGCGTCCTAATCGCCAACCGACTTAAAGGCGTCGGTTCTGATAAGTCAATTGAACTATCAATACATCAGATATCGTCAGATATCAATACTAGCCAATCTTAACGAAGAGCGCATGGCTTCGGTCAAGAGAGAAATTTGGGGTATGAAAGACGGATAACCCAACCGACTTTCTCTAGCTCGTGCCTTCAGGCTAAGGCTGAAACCTGAGGCAATGCCATCATATCAACTGATGACCTCATGATGACCTAACAGTTGATGACCTAACAGCCATTGTGCTCGATCGCGCACACTACCTAGCGGAACTAGACAGGGGCACGTTGGGGCTGCTGGAGGTCGATGCCAAGCACTTGCGTATGGGCACCGCGCGCCTGAGTCACACCAATGGTGCGCTCGGCTGATTCAATCATGGGGCGGCGGAGGCTAACGACAATGAACTGAGCCTGTTGAGCCTGATGTTTGATCATTTTGGACAACCGCTCCACATTGGCTCCATCTAAAAACATATCTACTTCGTCGAAGGCGTAAAACGGCGACGGGCGATAGCGCTGGAGCGCGAAAATAAAACTAAGGGCGGTGAGCGACTTCTCACCCCCCGACATGGAGGCTAGGCGGCGCACGGGCTTGCCTTTGGGGTGGGCGACGAGGTTGAGTCCGCTGCCAAAGGGATCGTTGGGATCGTCGAGCTGGAGGTAGCCGTCACCGTCGGAGAGTTCGGCAAAAATGCCTTGGAAGTTGATATTGACGGCATCAAAGGCTTCTTTGAAGGCGCGCTGACGCAGGGTGGTGAAGTTTTCGATCCGCAATAGGAGTTCGCTGCGCTCGTCGGCCAGGGTGGTGAGTTTTTGGGTCAGCTCTTCAAGGCGGGTTTGAGTGCGCTCATATTCTTCTAGCGCCAGCATGTTGACGGGTTCCATGTTTTCAATTCGGCGTTGGAGCGATCGCAATTCATGCTGCAAGGCGACCAGGTCGGTCATGCCATCGGGGATTTCGGGCAGGGGATCGGGCAGTTCGGCGCGCTGCTGCTCTAGCTGAGCCTGGAGGGTGGCGAGTTCTTGGCGGCGGGTCTGTTGGGTTTCTTGCAGTTTTTGGCGCTGCCACTCTAGCTGCTGGTGGGCAGTTTGGCGATCGCGCACCAACCGTTCGGTGCGATCGCGTTCCTGCTTCTCGGCGGCCAGGGTTTGCTCTAGCCCCGCCAGCGCCGTCTGCACCTGGACAATTTGCTGGTTGAGAGTGGCTTGCTGGGTGCCCAGAGCCGCTCGCTGCTGCCCCTGATTGGTCTGCTGCGATCGCCCGTCCTGGAGCCGCTGCCGCAGTTGGGTCAGCTTTTCCTGACTGCGCTGTCGCTGGATTTCTAGCTCTTGCAGCCGCTGTTCGGCGGTGCGCAGTGCCAGCTGGCGATCGCCCAAATTAGCCTCTTGCTGACGGATAGCGGCTTGAATCTGCTGCCATTCGCTGTGGGTTTGCGATGCTTCTAGGTCGGCTAGTGCCTGCCGCTGCTGGGCTAGCTCGGCTTCTTGCTGGGGCAACTCGCGCTCTAGGGTTTGCAGGCGGGTTTGGGCGGTAGCTAGCTCCTGGGTGTTTTGCGACAGCTGCGTACGGATTTGCGCTTCTTGTGTCACGAGCACAGCTAGCTGGTTTTGCAGCTGCTCGGTTTGTAGCTGAAGTTCGCGCTGCTGCTGGCGGGCATTGATCAGCTCCTGCGACTGGGCTTTGACGGCACTGGTGGCAGTGGCGATCGCCCCCTCACACCGCTGCAAAATTGTGTCGATTTCCTGGAGGCGATCGCGCAGTGCCTCCGCCTCCGATGACTCGCTAGCCTGCACCGTGCCAAACCGCAGAGTTCCCTGCCGCTGGGAGACGCTGCCCCCGGTCATGGCTCCGCTGGTTTCCAGCAGCTCACCGCCCAGCGTCACAATCCGAAACTGCCCCATGTGACGACGCGCCTGCTCTAGCCCCGAAAATACCGCCGTATTGCCAAACACATAGGCAAACACGGCTCGAAAGCGATCGTCGCA
>JAYUYI010000618.1:0-3116 GCA_043752545.1 Thermoleptolyngbya sp. | reverse complement strand
CTGCTTTAGGGGTGATCGTTAGGGTTGATTGCGTAGTGGTTCGACTACGCGGGCGATCGCCTCTTTCACGAAGATTTTGACAAACTCGTCGCGGCGGTTGAGCTGAAACTGTGCTTGCACGACGTCGGTCATGCCGCCATCACCCCAGTCTTGATTGCGGCGAAAGTATTCGATGAAGCTTTTGCCTGCAATTCGGGTGAGGTAGGCGGCGGTGGCTCCTTGAATTGCTTTGCCAATAATAAAGGTGCCCGCATTGGTTTGCAGTGCAATTGAAAACAGCTCGATTGCTCCGCGTACTACCCCCAAGCTCACCAGGGTTTTGGCTAGGGACATGGCTAGTTCTTTGCCTCGCTCTATGTTCATATCGCAGCCATATACTTTGCCCAGCTCCACGACCATTTGGGCATTAACGGCGGCGGCGGCGAGCAGATCTACTAGGGGTAATGGGGTCACAGACACGACTCCGGCACTAATCCACTGGTAGCGTTCGACAATCTTTTCGGCCTGCTGCTGCCGCTGCACGTCGATTAAGGCGCGTGCTTCTTCGCCTAGCCGCTGCGATTGCAGCAATATGTTGTCGGCGATCAGGTCTTCGCCTTCTTCGCGCAGAATGGTGGCCATGCGCCGCAGTAGTGGCAGGATGTCTGGATCAAGCTGGAGGCGATCGCCATTTTCTAGCGTAACGGCCTGAGGATTGGCGGCTACAGCTACCACATCAATTGGTGCGAGAAAATTTTGTACGCGCGCCCGCAACCGCTCTAAAATTGCTGCTTGATCGGGTTCAGCATACAGATCCGTTTTGTTGAATACCAGAATCGATCGCTTACCGATCAGGGCAAGCGATCGCAGCGGTTCATATTCTGCCTTGCGCAGGTCGCCATCTAGCACAAACAGCAGCAGGTCGGCCTCGGTTGCTAAGCGGCGTGCGCCTTGTTCGCGCTCTGTGCCAGCCACACCCGTCTCCAAAATACCTGGTGTGTCGGTAATCCAAATCTCACGCGGGACGTCCTTCAGCTGAAAGCGGTAGGTTTTCCCGGCTTCAGTGGTACCCATTGGCGCACCCACTTGCCCCACAATCCGACCCAGAAGGGCATTGACCAACGAGGTTTTACCCGCCGATCCTGTGCCAAACACCACTACTTTTAGCTCTCCGCGCGCCAGGTTTTCTTCAATTTCGCGGGAGCGATCGCGCAAAACCTGACGCACCACTTCATCTTGAATTTGGTCTACCTGCTGTCTGACTGCTCGCAGCGTTTCGCCCGCCGCTGCCGTTTTTTCGACCGGAGCGTGGGGCAGCGATCGCCCGGTTTGGCGCTGGGCGGGTCGCAGAAATAAATAACCGTAGTAGAAGAGCGCTGACAATAGACCAATTAACAGCACCAGGATGATGACTAACACCGCATTGGCCAGCAGTTGTGAGATGGCGGCTAGCCCAGCATACAGCTGCAACAGTGAATTACTCAGCCACAGCAGTAGCCCTAGCCCGATAAAAATACTGGCGATTAGGGTTAGAAGTCGTGTCCGAGACATGGATTCGCCTTGCTGCTCACTTGCATCTCAAAATCAGGAAATGGGCGTGCGTATGAATTGTCCCGGACAAACCAGACAGTCATTCACGCCCTCAAGAAGTCAAGTTTACTAGTTTCACCAGCAGACTTGCTAACTCAATGCAAAAATGAGTCCGCCTTGAGAGAAGACGAACTAATGCAATTAAGCAGTGCTAGTGGCGCAAAAGCGTATTTGAAGCGCGAATGGGTTCGCCCTCCAATTCAGCATTGCATAGTGGAAAACAGTGGCAAACAGTGGCAAACCGCTAATGGTTTGATCCTGGAAATATCTGGGGCGATCGCTCAGCAATCACCCCAGACCTAGCCAAAACCGATGGGTTAGAAACTTTCGCTGCGCCCACCGCCACCGGCTTCACGAGGTTTTGCCTTGTTGACTCGAATTTCACGGCCTTGCCATTCTGCACCATCGAGTTCGGCGATCGCCTTATCTTCTTGGTCTTCGGCTTCCATTTCCACAAAGGCAAAACCTCTTTTTCTGCCAGTTTCACGGTCTGTAGGCAAGCTGACCCGGCTGACCTTGCCGTACTCAGCAAAAACTTCGCGCAAATCGTCTTCAGTAGCCTGAAAAGACAGGTTGCCAACGTAAATAGTCACGATCCTCTCCAAACCTTTCTTTCGGGGGCTAATTCAATGAAAAAAATGGGAATTGCAGGTGCAATAACCAACTGTTCCGTCAACTAAACATTACTTGGCTGTAATCATAGCTGATCTCTTAATAAATGGCGGTATCATGTCATCAAAACGTATATATTTCTTGGCAAGAATTCCTTCCAATTTCCAGCTAGAGCGAATCGCCTCGATTGTTGCCAGCGCTGTAGATAGATTAGAATCGCTAAGATTAAAAGACATGACGCTACATATAGTAATTTATGCACTGAGGATCGATGACTTAACGATTGTCGGACTTTTGGCAGAAAGCCGAATTTGATTGATAGCTTCAACGTGATGTTATGTATTGCAGATAACATTTGTTTGGCAGCTCTCCCCGGCCTCGCTGCACTCTAAAAGCTGGGCGTCTGGGGTCGGGGCTAGTGTTGGCAACTGGTGTCCCTAGAGGCTGAACAATTGCAGCCTCTAGGGCAGAAAATATGAGAATCGCTGCCACAGCACTACGGGGCTGAGACAGCGATTTTGATGTATAACTACATAGTCTTAATAGCGACGATCACCGCCAGAATCCCGGCGATCGCCACCCCAGCCACCACCAGAAGGTTTTTCTTCTCGAGGTCTTGCTTTATTGACTTTCAGATCTCGCCCCATCCAATTTGACCCGTCTAATGCCTCAATTGCAGCCTGTTCTTCACTGTCAGATGACATCTCGACGAAGCCAAACCCACGAATTCGACCCGTTTCTCGATCCACTGGCAGCTGAACCCGCTTTACAGTTCCATAATCAGCAAAAGCAGTTTCGATATCTTCTTGAGTAACCTTGTAAGAGAGGTTACCGACGTAAATTGACATGGGCTGACTCCGAAATTGAAAGGGGAAGGAGGTAAACTTTGCTGAGATGAATGCAACCAGATTAACGCTTACCCAATAAGCAAACAA
>JAYUYI010000617.1:0-16464 GCA_043752545.1 Thermoleptolyngbya sp. | reverse complement strand
CGTATTGCAGGCAAAATTGACGGCATCCGCTTCTGCGATTGCAATCCGCTTCGCGGCGGGCACGCGCATTTCGATCAGGCGGTTGGAGTAGGCATCGAAGGCGGGCGGATAGTAGAGCAGGTAGCCATCGGTGAGGGGGCAAAAGCAGGTGTCGAGGTGATAGAACCGCTCGTCCATCAGCCGCAGCGACAGCACTTCAATATCGAGCCACTTGGCCAGGTAGGGATGCGAGTCGAGTTCGGAGCGAAAGCCGTAGCCTGCCCACAGCCAGCGCCCTTCGCGATCGAGCAGAGCATCGCCTGCCCCTTCAAAGGGCAAATCCTTTGGCAGTTCATAAACCGTGTAACCTTGCTGCTCAAACCAAGCTTTGAAGTAGGGTTCTTCGCCCTGGCGCTCTTTATGGAAAAAGCGGCTGAGCACGACGGTATTGCCCAGAATCAACCCAGCATTGGCCGTAAAGACCATGTCGGGCACACCCTTTTGGGGCTGCACCAAATCTACCTGCGCCCGGTCTTTGATGAGATGAAACAAACCGTGCCATTGCTCAACGGCGCGATCGGGCGACGACTTATGGATATTTCCTTCCATCCAAGGATTAATCACATAATCCACATCGTAGTGATCGGGAGCACACATTAGAAAACGAATTGCAGCACTCATAAAGAACCTATAGCGGTAGTTGACATGGGAATCTGATTCCCTCCCTAACTTCAATATTAACGATAGGGACAGTCACTCATTTTAGTACGCTATCTAGCGCATGCAAAGTTTAATGTTAAGGTGCAATGTTAAGGGCTGTAGACATTAGACGGGTAGCATCAATGTCGGTTTAAAGGGCATAAACCGTTCCCGGTGAGGCCAGAAACATAGTAGTTGCCATGATGCATACATGTCTAAAATCCGAGTTTGATCACCAGACGCTGGTGCTATTTATAGCATCACGGGGTTGGTGTTTACCTAGCCTCAAATAGGTGCCAATGGCGATCGCTAGCCAAAAACTCACCGCAAGATTGGGTCGGGACAGTGATGGTAACCATTATGTTTAATGTGCCGCTAAATGAAGCGCTGGCCAAGGCAGATCCAGACAGTGCCAGCAGTGCGATGCTGTGGGCTAATTACCTGAGCACCTAGACATTCTAGAATCACGTCTGCACGGTAGTGGCGATCGCAGCAGCAGCCCTCCTGACCCTTGCACTGTGCGATCGCGCGGGATAATCTGCCTAGGTGCAGGGGCCAAATGGGGGGACAGAGTCATATAAAGTGCGCTGGATGTTACCCAGTGCGGGAGTCTAATTTTTAGCTGGATAGTAACGTTTAGTTTTAAAACTTTTTCAAGATGACGTGCTGTCTTTAAAGATTTGACTTACAATTTTTGGTTTCTGCCTAACCAATCATCTTTGCAAGCGTGTTTCAGAATACAACGTTGACTAGAACTGCTTGAGTGCTATTTGTAAACAAACGTAAGATTCCTGAAAATGTAGAGTTTGAGTTCACTGATGGTCACTTTCTAGGATCGATATGTCTATCACAAAAATGTTAGCGGCATGGCTGGAAAACTACGATAGCCAACAATCATTAGGATCAAAGCTCAGAGCCAAACGCATTACTCCGCTATTGGACATGATTGAAAGCGTTTTTAACAAACATGGCTCTGTTAACATCATCGACATTGGCGGCACAGAAAGCTATTGGGGTATCGTCCCGACACAACTTCTCGATGATCATCATGTAACGATTACGATTGTTAATCTTCCTAGGCTTGAATTCAAACAAGATCACGGCCACTTTAAGTTTGTGGGTGCAGATGCCTGTGCCCTGGAAGGATTTGGCGATCAATCTTTCCATATCGCGCACTCTAATTCTGTTGTAGAGCATGTGGGTGATTGGGAGCGAATGGTGCAGTTTGCTAAGGAAGTTTCAAGAGTTTCACAAGCATATTTTGTTCAAACTCCGAACTATTGGTTTCCCGTTGAGCCTCACTTCATGGCACCTTTTTTTCACTGGTTGCCCAAACAAAATCGGATCTGGTTGGTTTCACATTTTCAACTTGGCAATCGGAGCAAAGCCGCTTCAATGGATGAAGCAGAACGGCTAGTAGAAAGCGTTCATTTACTCGACAGAAAACGGTTTCAGGAGCTGTTCGAAGATGCCCATGTGCTGACGGAATGGTTTTTCTGCCTACCGAAGTCATTCATCGCCTTGAAGAAAGCAAATGCATAATGCAACGGGTGGACTACCAGAGCTACCCAGATATCCCTGTATCGTTGCCGTTATATTTTGCCGTTGATTGGCTAAAACCACTACTGAGATAGATGCGTCGAATGATTACCTTTTCAGTAAAATAGGAATGCATTGATCTATTAACTCTAAAGTAATTTAAAACTGTGGCGCTGAAACTGGTCTCTGAACCGCCGATTGCTGAGAAGATTCGCAAAATGCAGCAGCGAGTGCGGTGGCAAGATCCGCTAATTCAGGATCTTGGTATCGACCAGACCCAATTTATAATGGACGATGGGCACTCAGAAGACTCAGGGTTTTCGTTCCTAGTGGTGGGTGACAGTGGTTCGGGAGGGCATCGCGGGCACAATCCTCAGCGCCAGCTGGCCGAACTGATGCTGCCCCATCATGCTGAATGCCGCTTTATGCTGCATACCGGAGACGTGATTTATCTAGTGGGTTCCAGCGAGTTTTATCAAGAGAACTTTATTCAACCCTACCGGGAATTTTTGGTAGGCGGAGACCGCGCCGACCGGGTTGCCTACGACCAGATGGTATTCAAGCTGCCCATTCTGCCTGTTCCTGGTAACCACGACTACTACGATATGCCGCCGCTGTTTAACCTGCTGTCGGCGGCAACGCTGCCGTTGCGATCGTTTCTACAATTAAACTACGACCTAGATGTGGGCTGGCATGGCTCCTATCAAGGAGATGCCTACGCCCGTGCTTTTCTTGACTACCTGAAGGGACAATCAATGCCTGGGGAGCTGGCACGGCATCTAGATCAGCACTACACCGCCCAAACTGAGACGGGGCGCTGTCTACGCTATCAGCCGGGGCACTTTACCCGCCTCCCCAATCGTTACTACACCTTCCGCTACGGTGGCATCGACTTTTTTGCCCTCGACTCTAACACCTTCAATGACCCGATGCCTCTGCCCAACACTCAGGAGGGAGACGCATATCGCCAGATGTTAAAACGACGGCGAGAGCACCTAGAGCAGGAAAAGATGCAGGTAGCAGAAACGTCTACAACGCTCGACGCCAGCAACCCCGAACAGGCAGAACAGCTTGACGACCTGTATGCCAAGCTGTCTCAGATTGAAGAAAGCAAAGTGGATATCGATAAGCAGCTGGCTTCTCGGGGACAGCTGCTTATCGACTGGGAGCAGCTTGACTGGCTAGAGGAACGGCTGATCGAATCGTGGCACAA
The DNA here is from genome assembly GCA_043752545.1 of Thermoleptolyngbya sp. Classification (GTDB taxonomy): domain Bacteria; phylum Cyanobacteriota; class Cyanobacteriia; order Elainellales; family Elainellaceae; genus CASBQJ01. The sequence continues at coordinate 13,034 of JAYUYI010000617.1, read as the reverse complement.
TCCAGACGTACGCGGTCGAGTGCTATATTTTCACCATCCTCCCTATGTGACTGAGGCCACCAAGTGGCAGCAGGGGCAGACATTGGCGGTTCGCGGCAGGCTGCGGCATGTTTTAGATCAAGTGGCGGCGGCAGTGGGCGACCTGAGGGGCGATCGCCCCCTGGTAAATCTGGTGCTCAACGGCCACGCTCACTGCCTGGAGCATCTAGAGACGTTAGAGACCCAGCATGGAGATGCGGGCATTCATTGGCTAGTGTGCGGCGGCAGTGGCTTTAGTTTGCGGCGGCAGCGAGTGGAGGGGCCAGACCTGATGGAGGTGGTAGAAAATAGTAATTACAACGCGTTGAGCATGATGACTCAGGACATCTATCCAACCCTGGAACATCAGGTGGCCACGTCGCACCTATTTGTTGGGCGCAACGGCCACAGCAGAGAAAAACGCAGACCCTATTCGTGTCTGCGAGTAGACGTCCAGCCGGGGACTCCGCCCAAATTTGTCATTCGGCCTATTGTTGCAGAACGGCATCGTCGGCAGTGGAACAACTACACCATGCAGCCTTTTGTGATTTGAACCTAAAACTCATTTATTCCTAGCGTCTCCAGGTGCTGGCAGCGTTAAGTTATAGCGGATTGCCAGCATCCGCAACACCACAATGGTAGTAAACCCCAAAGCACCAGCGATCGCCTCATCCCACAGAAGAGATAGCCCCGCAATATAGATCCAGCAACCCAAAAATGAACAGGTGACATACAACGTAGCTTGCACAAACACTGTCGGCAGCTGCAACAACACGGTATCGCGCAAGACGCTGCCAAACACGCCCGTCATGATGCCAAATAACGTAGCGCTGAACAACGGAACGCGATAGGCTAGGGCAAACGTGGTACCCGAAATGCTAAACAGCGCCAACCCCAACGCATCCACAACGTCGTATAGTCGGTAAACCGGAGTTTGTAGAGGGGTCAGCGATCGCCGCAAATGGGCTGCATAGTGAAACACAATTGATAAGCCCAAAATGGCGATCGAAAATTCCTCATGGCTGACCCAAAACATCGGGCGACGGTCTAGCAATACATCGCGCAATATACCGCCACCAAAGGCACTAATCAACGCCACAGCATAGGTACCCACTAAATCCATCCGCCGTTTTTCGGCTGCCATCATCCCCGACACGGCAGAAAACCCAACGGCAGACGCTTCGACAAAATATTGCAACGCAGCTAGCTCTTCGAGCTGATTGGCGATCGCATCCAACGACATAATCACAAGCCTTTTCGTTAAGAGGATGCTTTAAAAGTCTTGTTGCCGGTATCAAAACGACCTCGATCCCCCTAAATCCCCCTTAAAAAGGGGGACATTGAGTCCGGTTCCCCCTTTTTTAAGAGGGGTTAGGGGGGATCGCTCAGTGCCTAAAAACACAGCCAATCACTTTTAACAATGGTTCGGACAGAATTAAGAGGCGATGCTGCCGTAGGAACGGAGGTTGTGGTAGTTAGGATGAGATTTAATCAAAGTTGAGTCCAAGTCTAACATTGAAATAAATCTCGACAGCAGATGGTCATTAAAGGCTAGGCGTTTGTAGCTGGACATGGAGAAGGGTGTGGGTGGCAGGGGTATTTCAGTTTGTGGAGAACTGCATTGCACGTCATATTTAGCCAGATTCAATGCCGTCAGACTGGCATTAAAGTGAAAATCCAACTTTTTAGGGTCGCGGGTTTGAGCATCACAGAGTCCTGTAAATTGTTTGGCATCTCTGAAGATAAATTCAATTTGAAATCGGGCTTTGTAATAGGTCAAGATCAATTCGGCATCCAGTTCGACATCGGTCGAAAAGAAGACGGCATACCCAGTTTTACCGGGTTTACGGGTATCCACCAAACTGACGATGCGAATGTTCCGTTTTAAGGAGACATGCCAAACGACTGCCGTGTAGAGATGAAGTTGCGGTTCCAGTTGCCGCACATGAATCAAGCGATTCAAAGCCTTCAGGTCAACTTTGCCGTCATATTTGCGTTTAGCCCCCCGAGGTTTCTGCGCTCCGGTATAGAGATATCGCAGGTTGGCATCGCCGCCGCTTATTCTTAAGCGTTCAGCGGCTACCTTGTTTCTAATGTCGCCTCAACATAGGAGGAGAGCTAAAGCCGCTCGTCAAGCTAACACTGGATTGAGCTTTTGGGTGTTTGTCACGACTATTCCGCCTGATGAGCGATGAAACCTTATCTCAATTGGAAACTGTAGCAATGGCATTGCGTTGGGGACAATTGAACCTCACATGAATAATATTCGGCGTAAATGTCTTTTGAGTTGGCAGATTTCGTTGATCGGATTTGGGCTAACGTTTCTCCTCGGTTTGGGATTGAGTTATTCCAATCAAGATATTAGACCAGAAGTTCAGTCTGTGGGATTGTTAGTATTCACTGTTTTAGTAGCGATCGGCAGTTATTACACTGTTCGAGCTTTTCGCTCTTGCCAACGCTACAAAAATAAAAACTATCTCAAACATGCGATCGCCGGATTACTATCCAATCTATTGCTAATCTTCTTCATTACAAACAGCATTAGTGCAATTTATGCCATGAATCATCCCGCGAATGTAACCAAGCATTCAGTAGAGGAATTTAAGCCTTCGTCGAATGCGTCTAAACTTCCAATCTGGATTGATGCAGATCCAGCCTGTGGTCAAGGTGCTACTACTGATGTGGATGATTGTTGGGCATTGATGATGTCACAAACATCGCAACAGTCATTATCAATTATCCCGATCTGGTGAAGAATATCGATCGCATTGTCATAGTGGCAGGAAAACGACCTGGTAATTTATTCCATCCCGGACAGCAATGGTGGTTTCATTTCCGCGATTTCAATATCCGTAAAGATACACCCGCTGCCAAAATCGTGTTGGACTCTGGCATTCCGTTGATACTAACCCCCTTTGAACTGGCGACAAAGGTGACGATTACGCGATCGGATTTAGACAAATTGGCATCTGGTGATGAAGCTGCCCAGTGGTTGCGGCAGGTAAGTCAGCCCTGGATATCGTTTTGGGAAGATACTCTGCACAAACAGGGATTTTATCCCTTCGATGCACTAGCGGTTGGCTACCTGACGATGCCTGACTTGTTTAACTGTGAGATTTTACCCGCACGAATTGGGTTTAGTCTATTTCTCGAACCATTTGGTCTGGGGCACGATCTGGAAGTAGCACAGGCGATTAATGGGCAGCAAGTATACTACTGCTCGGACGTGGATCGACGGTTCAAAGATCGTCTAATGGAGCGTTTGATAAGACACAAAACAGGTAGTAATGATATTTAGCGTCGCGATTCCTATTGTGAGGCAAAGCAAAATGATGTTCAGACAAGCGTGGTGATTCATAACACTTGTGTTGACTTCGCTTAGCCTTAGCGTGTCTATGGCCCATTTGCTAGAGCTACCGCCGCTTATGCTTAATCGTTAGGCCGCTACGTTATGAAGATGAGTAGCTGTTCCGCTATTTGTGGGAGTGCGTTCGGCTTTGCCGTCTCGCAGAGAATCGCCTTTTCCATCTCATAGAGAATCGCTCCTCACAAGCGAAACCAGTTTCCACAAACAGCTGCTAGAAATTGCTAAAACAGGAGTAGAACGGGCGATTCTCCAAGGGAGAGGCTAGGCCGACAAAATCGATGAAGCGACAGCAACGACTTGGATAAACGGGCAACTTGAAGCCTTGGGGGTCAATATCTCATGATTATGCAGACTGAAGAGAAAAAGATTTATACACCAGATGAGTATCTTGACTTTGAGGTGAATTCAGACACGCGACATGAGTATATCAATGGAGAAATTATCTCCATGACTGGCGGCACCCCCGAACATAATGAAATTGCCAGTATCTTGAATGCTGCCTTGAGGATGAGCTTGAAAGGTAAACCCTACAGTATTTTTGTGGCTGATCAGCGGCTTTGGATTCCCACTCGCAACCTTTACACCTATCCAGATGTCATGGTTGTACCTCGCCCACTCCAACGGAAAGAAGGGCGAACCGACACCATTACCAACTCAGTCGTGATCGCCGAAGTGCTATCAAAATCAACCAAAAATTACGACCGAGACGAAAAGTTTTCGGCTTACCGAACCATTCCAACATTCCAAGACTATCTCTTGCTTGATCAATATACTCGACATGTTGAGCAATACTCCAAAACTGACTCTCATAAATGGATTTTTACTGAATACAACGAGACAGAGGTATCCATCTCACTCTCATCGATTCCATTTGAAATCCGTTTAGCAGATCTCTATGACAGTATTGATTTTGAACCGTAAGCTGTGGGAAGAAAACCGACATGGCTATTACCGCGATCGCCCTGCCGATGAAAAAATGCTGAGGTTTGCCTAGTTTCCACCTTGAGGATGGAGGATGGGCGATCGCCCTTTGTTCAACAAGTATCCTGATGGAGAATGAGAGTGGAGCCATCAGATCGGTTGCCCGAGAGGGGCAGGGTGGTTCGCGCCCCGCCCCTACAGGTGTTGAACCACCCCACAATCTATCTCAATTGGCTTATTTCACCAAATCGGGGAACACCTGCTGCACGGCGGGATGGAGCAACTGTCCGCCTTTGACATTTAACCCTTTGGCGATCGCCTCATCCAGTTCCAGGGCTTTGAGTCCATGGGTGGCCAGCTTCATCACATAGGGAAAGGTGCTGTTGTTGAGCGCCTGGGTTGCAGTCCAGGGAACGGCTCCGGGTATGTTGGGCACGCCGTAGTGGACGACGCCAGAGACGACATAGGTGGGGGTAGTGTGGGAGGTAGGATGCAGCGTTTCCACGCAGCCGCCCTGGTCTACTGCCACATCCACGATCACAGAACCTGTCCGCATTTTTTCTACCAGCGCTTCCGGCACGAGGATGGGCGCACGCCGACCCGGTACCAGCACCGCCCCAATCAGCAAATCAGCCTCGACTACGGCGGCTTCAATTTGGGCAGGGTTACTGTACAGCAGTTCGACCCGTGAACCAAATAGGGTTTCTAAATAAGACAGGCGTTCCACATTCACATCAAAAATTTGCACCTGGGCACCCATACCCACCGCAATCCGCGCGGCTTCAGTCCCCACGACACCACCGCCCAACACCACAACCTTCCCCGGCTTCACCCCAGGAATGCCGCCCAGCAAAATGCCCCGACCGCCTTGCTGCCGCTCCAAATAGCGCGCCCCAAACTGCACCGAAAGCCGTCCGGCGATAATGCTCATGGGTGTGAGCAGCGGCAGGCTGCGATTGGGCAATTCTACCGTTTCGTAGGCGATCGCCGTCACACCGGCACTCATCAACTGCTCCGTCAATCCCCGCGCCGCTGCTAGGTGGAGATAGGTAAAAATCAGCTGTCCCGACTGCATCAGCGGATATTCGGGCGGCAGTGGCTCCTTCACCTTGACCACCAGTTCACGGCTCCATACCTCTTTTGCCGTCGATACAACCTTTGCCCCTGCCAGCCCATAGGCTTCATCCGCAAAGCCTGCACCCACACCCGCCTGGGTTTCCACAAAAACAGTATGTCCCGCGTCGTTTAGCGATCGCACACTATTGGGACTCAGCCCCACCCGAAACTCCTGATCTTTAATTTCTTTAGGGACACCAATTTCCATTGCTTACCTCGTTATCAGACTTACGGAACGCTGCTTCTAGCTTAGATCGGGCGCTCTAGTTGCCCCATCGTCTGACTGGATGTACTTTTCTTTGTAGAATTTTCAACCCAGTCATCCTATAGTTCTGTCCACTATGCGGTTGACGATCGCTTATCCCTCTCTACAATAGAAGTATCGAGTAAAGTTTTGTAACCCACCATGACTCAGACCACCCCCACTCCAAAACTCAACGAACCAAAGTTCGGCTTCAATAACTACGCCGAGCGCCTCAACGGACGCGCCGCGATGCTTGGGTTCGTGATTACACTAGGAATTGAATATGCTACAGGTCAAGGGCTATTGTCTTGGTTAGGGTTGTTCTAACGCATAGTTCAGATGCATAGTTCAGATGCATAGTCAAATCGATTAAGTCAGAGTCGTGCAGATTTAGATTTGATGCAGGTTTAGATTCGTTAGGGAGGATAGCGCTGCTATCCTCCCTTTTTCGCGTCGCTTTTTGGTCGGTGTAGGGGCTGACACGCCACGTCCGAAATGAGCGCGATACAGTGAGAAGTAAGAGCTATGTAGTTTCGACTGATTGCTATGGGTAGGGGGTTAGATGCAGCGATTCTTCAAGTCTGGTGGTCGCAAACAGCCAATTTCTAGTTTCGTGCTCACCGTTGGTGTGGTCGATGCCGTCATCGGTGGCGTGGATGGGCACTGGTCGCTGGCACTGGTTGGCGGCATTTTGGTGGGGGTGGCGATCGCCCTGCGGTTGCTGCACTCTCAGCGTCGCCCCATACAGTTTGCCGAGGCTTCTCCGGGGCTGTATTTGCCGGAGCGCAGAGAATAGGGGGGAGGATGCAAACTATATCGACCGCCGCGCTGCTCAAAATTGGTGAAGTGGCTGCCGAAAGTGGGCTTTCGGTAAAGACCATTCGCTATTACGAGGAAACGGGGCTGCTGCTACCCATGGTGGAACGCTCCGAGTCGGGCTATCGCTTATTTCAGCCGCAGGTGCTAAATCGACTGGCGTTTATTCGGCGATCGCAATCGTTAGGCTTAACGCTGCAAGAGATTCAGCAAATTTTGGCAGTGCATGACCATGGCCAGTTGCCCTGTGGTGAGATGCGGCAGCATTTGGAGCTGAAAGTGGAGGCGATCGAGCAGCAAATTCAGGCATTGGAAACACTGCGGGCAGAGTTGAAAGGCATTTTGTCGGGCTGGCAAGACCAACCGTCAAGCGATCGCATTTCCCAAACAATTTGTCCCAATATTCAGCCGTAGGGGTCAACGGTGGTTGACCCGGTTTGGTTGCAATCTGGGTTTCTGCTGCACGGAGGCAGGGACAGAAACATAGACAGAACCCCACAGAATCTCGCCACCTCGTGCGCAACATAGCAAGCTGGCCAAAGAGAATGCTATTATTTCCTGCTAGGCTCCAAACTGATCTACCAGTTGGGAGTTAGCCATACACAGGACATAGGCTTTTCACCTATCCCAAAATTCACGCATCCCCACTCTAGTATTTGCCCGACATAGATTTAGATAGAGACTACACTCAGTGATTATTCAGGTCAACTTAAAAAACTTCAAAAGCTATCGCTCTGCTTCTCTACATCTTGCCCGCCTGACTGTGTTAATTGGAGCCAATGCGTCTGGGAAAAGCAACGTCATCGAAGCCTTACGTCTATTGGCAAGAATTGCTGAAGGTAAGCGGCTAAGCTCCATTGACGCTCCTAATCAAAATGGTAAGAGTATGTTTAGGGGCGGAGTCGTTAATCTCGGCTATAAAGGATCTAACTCGTTTGGGATTTCATGCATCACAACGGAACCCGAATGGAAAGAGTTTGAAATTGAGCTGAGCGTTGGTGATGATGGCGATCTCCATGTCATAGAGGAAAAGATTATTAGCGCTACGTCAATCGTTCCGCTATATGAAATCACGAGCGAACCTCAATCTGCTGGCGGCGATGTCTTTGTGAATTACAATAACTTTGTTCGCGGGGGCAAGAAGCCAAGCATCGTTTGTAGCAGCCATATGGCAATTTTTACGCAGCTTTTAACGGATAGTCGGTTTCGTCCAGAAAATACAAAAAGTCGCAAAACTATTCCTGAGATTGCTGAGAAATACATGCATTGGTTAAGCAGCATTGTATTTCTTGATCCTGAGCCAAGTACAATGCGTTCCTCTGGCCACAAGACGGATAAAGTGCTTAAACAGCACGGCGAAAACCTTTCGGGAGTGATTTACAACCTGTGTCGCAATTCAGCCGTAAAAGTAGCCATATTGGAATTTATTCAATGTCTTCATGAACAAGATATTGAGGATATCAGTTTCATTGAAATTGCTCACAATGAGGTTCTGTTGCAATTAACTGAAACATTTAAAGGCAGTTCTACTACCTATGACGCGGCCATGCTCTCAGACGGCACGTTACGAGTACTTTCTGTTGCAGCGGCAATGCTTTCTGCTCCAGAACACAGCCTAGTGGTGATTGAAGCACTTGATCAAGATGTCCATCCCAGTCGGGCAGCAGATCTATTAGGCCGCATTTCTAGTATTGCTAAAAAGCGCAGCCTGCGGGTTTTGCTCAGCAGTCATAATCCTGCACTGCTTGATGCTTTACCAGATGAGGCCGTTCCTGCTACAGTTTTTTGTTATCGTAGTCCTGAGGATGGTTCAAGTCAATTGGTACGATTACGCGATATTCCCGACTATCCGGCGCTGATTGCTCAAGGTTCTGTGGGTCATTTAATGACGCATGGACTGCTAGAGCGCGGTGTTAAACAGGATCCCGGAGCGAAGCAGAAGCAGCAAAAAGCAATGAAATGGTTAGCTGCTCTCAACTTCAGAGGAGACGCTGAAGAATGAGTGCAGTTGCAATTGTTGATACGTCCGTTTTTTGTAGTGTGCTGGATATTCCCCACATGAATGTGGAACGAGATCAAGTAATAGCAGAATTGACGCAATATTTGAAGTCTCAAACGACTTTGCTTTTACCAATGGCTACGGTCTATGAGACAGGCAATCGTATTGCCCAACTTGCGAATGGGGGCAACCGACGCCGATTTGCTCAACTCTTTGTTAAACAGGTTGAACAGGCGATGACGGGAGCCGCTCCTTGGCAAGTCATGCAAGTTTCAACCACAGAGGAATTTGGCAAGTGGTTGACAGGATTCCCGGATGCGGCGATGCAGCGTAAAGGGATAGGCGATCTGTCCATCATTAAAGAGTGGGAGAAATTTAAACGGAAGATCCCCGATCGGCGTGTGTTTATCTGGTCTTTAGATAGCGATCTATGGGGATACGATCATCGTCCTTGATGAGCGATCGCCCATGTTTCGGCAACTGCTGACCCCGGCTCTAGGCCAGTCCACGGCCAGCAACTCCCCTCAATCTTGTCGCCAGAAAGGATAACGCTTAAGTCTATAGTGAATTCGCAACTCTGTCACAAACGCTACAGATTTTCACCTTGAGATCACTTTTATTAGTAAGTTTAGGATTTTACTTTTTACAGGTTTTATCTTGGTGGTTGTATAGTTACCTGACAGGTTGTTTGCGTCATTACTAGCCGTTAATCTCACTATGCCAAAAGTTGTTTCGATCCATTCCTACAGAGGCGGCACCGGCAAGTCTAACTTTACTGCTAACTTGGCAACTACGGTTGCGCTGCAAGGTAAGCGGGTCGGTGTAGTCGATACGGATGTGCCTTCGCCCGGTATTCACAATCTATTTTGCCTGGAGCCAGATCAGACTCATAAAACCTTAAATAATTACCTCTGGGGTGAAAGTTCAATTGAAGCGGCGGCCTACGATGTCAGTGCCAATGTAGGCGTGGAAGGGACAGGTAAACTGTTTCTGGTGCCCTCTAGTGTCAAGGCAGATGACATCGCCCGCATTTTGAAGGATAGCTACGATGTCAAGCTGATGCACGATGGGTTTCGTAATTTAGTGAAGACGCTGCAATTAGACTATTTGTTTATTGATACCCATCCAGGGCTGTCCAAGGAAACCTTTTTGTCGATCGCCATTTCCCATGTACTCATTCTAATTTTGCGCCCCGACAAGCAAGATTACCAAGGTACGGCGGTCACGATGGATGTGGCGCGACAGCTAAAAGTGCGCAAGATGCTGCTAGCGATCAACAAAGTTCACAGCAAACTAAATCTGGACGCCCTCAAACAAAAGGTTGAGGAAGCTTATGGTGAAACGGTAGCGGGGGTATTTCCGCTGTCAGAAGATATGGTGCAGCTTGCCAGTGAAGGAGTGTTTTGCGTGAAATATCCAGAGCATTCGCTAAGCCAAGAGTTTCGCAAGGTAGCACAGCAAATCGTAGAGGTGTAGATACCATGTCAAATATTGGAGATTTGCAGTCCTTTGCCAATTCGATTACGGCGGTAACGTCACCCTTGCGTGGCTATTTAAACGAGCTGCATCAGAAGTACAGTTCCTTGAATGATGGGACGGTTGCAGATTATATTCCGGAGCTAGCGCTGGCAAAGCCAGAGTGGTTTGGCGTGTGTGTGGTGACGACGGACGGGCAGATATTTGAAGCGGGAGACTGTGACCAATTATTTACGATTCAGTCGATTTCTAAAGCATTCGTGTTTGGCTTGGCGCTAGAAGATCATGGGCGAGAATATGTGAACAGCAAGGTGAGCGTGGAGCCAACGGGGGAAGCGTTTAACTCGATTGTGCTCGATGAAGCGACCAATCGTCCCTATAACCCAATGGTGAATGCGGGGGCGATCGCCACGGCTGATTTGATCAAAGGCGAGAACGGCACCGAACGGCTAAAACGCTTGCTGGAAATGTTTAAGCGCTATACCGGGCGAAATCATGATATTAATGTCCCTGTCTTTTTATCCGAGAAGGCAACGGGCTATCGCAATCGGGCGATGGCGTATCTGATGCTAAATTTTGGCATGGTGGGTGACAAGATTGATGAAACCCTGGATTTATATTTTCAGCAATGTTCAATTTTGGTCAATGCCAAAGATCTGGCGATGCTATCGGCAACGCTAGCCAATGGGGGCATCAACCCGGTGACCCAGGAACGGGCGATCGCTGAACAATATGTCCAAGACGTGATTAGCGTCATGCTCACCTGCGGCATGTACGATGCCTCGGGAGAATGGACGTACCGCGTGGGCCTGCCTGCCAAGAGCGGCGTGGGCGGCGGCATTACCGCCGTGGCTCCAGGGAAATTGGGAATTGGCACGTTTTCGCCGCTGCTAGATGCAAAAGGCAATAGTGCAAGGGGCATCAAAGTTTGCGAAGACTTATCTAGAGATTTTGGCTTGCATTTGTTTAATGTGACAAAACCAGAACGAGTGTTAGCCGATTGGATTTCGGGAGACAATGGGGTAGATGACTGGTGATAAGCTGAAGCTGGACGATAGCCAGAAAACATCTCATCAGGTATTCCATGCTCGCCGCCGCCCTTCAGGGCACTTGCCGCTGAGGATAATCTTTATCCTGGCTGTGATTGGGCAACTGATCGGCGCAGTTGGGTTAGTCGGCTATCTTTCCTTTCGTAATGGCCAAAAAGCGGTCAATGATTTGGCGTTTCAACTGCGACAGGAAGTTACTGCACGCATCGAACGAGAGTTGCACGGCTATTTTGCGACTCCCCATGAGATTAATCGGCTGAATGCTGATGCCTTTGCACGAGGTGAGCTAGATGTGATTGGGGCTAGCCAAGGCGAAAGTCAGTTTTATCAGCAGATGGTGGTGGCTCCAACGGTTGCCTTTGTGTATTGCGGCAGTGAGCGAGGGGGTGAGTTTTTTGGCGTGCTGCGATCGCCCCAGGATGGGTCATTCCAACTGTCCTATGGTAATCAGGGCAATAAGTACCTGCGTTCCTACTACAGCATGGATGTGGCGGGCGATCGCCTGTCAAGCCACAAAACCCTTCGATGCCCGCCAGCGTTTCTGGTATAAGCGAGCAATGACGGTTGAGCGTCCTATCTGGACAGATGTCTACATTGCCTTCACCACTGGGTTGCCTAATATCACAGCGGCGCTACCCGTATATGACCGCTCAGGGCGACGGTTATTGGGAGTGTGTGCTACAGATGTCGTGTTGCCCGAAGAATTTAGAACATTTCTGCGGGATTTGGAGATTGGTAAAAACGGTCAGGCGTTTGTGATCGATCGTCAAGGAAATTTGATTTCAGCGGATTTCGCACGCCTCAAATCAACTGGCCCAGGGCCACCTCGATCAGCATGTAGAGCCTAGCCCGATTGCTGAGATTAATACTCTGGCAGGGTCTTTCAACACCATGTCAGGGCAGTTGAAGCAGTCCTTTGATGCATTGCGTCAAAGTGAAGCGATCAATCGTGCCTTTGTGACCACTATTCCCGACTTAATGATTCGCGCTAAAGGCGATGGCACCTATTTAGATATCATCGGCCGCGATCGCCTACGAGGACTCCATAACACCAATCAATTTAACGCTGGTAGCACCGTTCAAGCCTCCCTGCCGCCCGACTTGGCAAAGCTGCGCATGCACTACATTCAACAGGCCCTAGCAACGGGTGAATTGCAGGTCTATGAGCATCGCATCACCCTGGATGGTCGAACCCGGGATGAAGAAATGCGCGTTCTAGTCATGGCAGAAGACGAAGTATTGATTATGGTGCGCGACATCACCGATCGTAAACAGGCAGAAGACGCCCTGCGCATTGCTGAAGAAAACTATCGCAGCATCTTTGAAAATGCTCTAGAAGGTATCTTTCAATCCTCCCCCGCAGGACGGTTTATTAACGTCAATCCAGCCTTAGCAAAAATCTATGGATATGACTCGCCAATGGAAATGATCAAGAGTATTACCAACATTGGTAAGCAGCTTTACGTTGATCCAGAAAAACGAATTGAATTTAGAAAATTATTAGCGCGCCACGGTACCGTCAAAGATTTTGAATACCGCTGCTACTGCAAAGATAGCAGCATTATCTGGACCCAGATTGATGCGCGGGCGGTCAGAGACAGTAACGGCAGCGTGCTGTATAGCGGATCTCTAACGGATGAGGTATGGCCGAGATTGTGAAAACCCTGTAGAACAGGGGGCTTAAGCCCCTTGCCTGTACTTCAAAGGAGTAAGAACCGCTATAATTCTTCGTCAATAATCTCATAGCGATTGGTGCGATCGCCCTCAAAAAGTGCTAGGTCAGCAATTGTCCAGCGGATTGGACTGGTTGTAGTAGATTCCATAACTCTTGTCCCCTCGGTGTGCAAAATCGATCAGGGCAGTTATCCACCATCATAAGTGACGGTCAAAAAGCTCAGCTTTTCCTTCAGGTGACTCTCTTTCAGAGGTTTAGAGCGCAGTTTGGAGAAAGAGCTGATTGAGCGGAATCGTGATGTGAGGAAACGCAGCTGGAGCGAGCACTGTGTTTGCAGCCAGGATAGCTTCCTG
>JAYUYI010000616.1:0-3125 GCA_043752545.1 Thermoleptolyngbya sp. | reverse complement strand
CTTTGTGGTCAGTCCGTGCGACCCATTTGCAGCGGAGCCAACCAACTCTTGATTGGGGTAATCTATGATTGCCATGGCGTTATGCATGGTGAAGCCTGCAACCAGTGCATTGCCCTTGGGCCGGAGGGGATTAAGGCGCTGTTGGCCAGTCGCATTGAAACGTTGCGCGCCAGACTTTTTGAGTTAGAAGCCCTCGCCCAAGCTGAACTCCAGCTGCCTTCAATTGAGCAAGAGTTTCAGGTTCATCGGCGTGACGGTAGCTGACAATATAGCGGACTATTCAACGATATAGCGGGCTATTCAACGATCGCGCGTTGTAAATACGGTAGTAAACATCATCAAAAAGCCGCCAATGAGAATGGCGATCGCTAGCTCACCTCCGATGAAATCAGGGTTGATTGCAGTTAAGTTTTCCACTGTCGAGTTCGAGTTGAGATGGTTGAACGGACGGACACAAAGACCGTGGCTAAGCGGTTCAGAAGCCTTTCTAGACTAACGGGTTGAGCGATCGCCCAGCCATTGGTCAGTAAACATACGCTGCCCAAGGTCAGTAGAATAAATGTCGGAGCCATGACTATTCCAATCATGAGCCAAGTCATCACATGCAGCACCATGATGAGGGCAAATAAGCTGGCGATCGCGGCTAATTGCCGTACCCGTCTGGCAGAGCGATGCTGCCCTATCCCAACTAGCGTTAGCGTTGTAGCGATCAAATTTGCAGGCACCAGCACAGCACAAATGGCAACGCAGTGAGTCCGAGAAAATTCTAATAGAGGATTAATATCCAGCATTGATACTTATTGACAACTTAAGGAGCATAGGATCAAGATATCTCGCGCTGTAGCGCTAGCCCAGACCCTTAGGGTATACCCCACGATAGCCTTCGGGTTGAAGGCATCGGTGGAATGAGCTACTTCCCGCCGTAATAAAACGCGATTTCTTTATCTTTAAGTGGAGCAAAGTCTGCCGCTACTAGCATCCCGTTGAGTTCAGCTTGAGCGATGTGCTTGGCTCCAATCCGGACAATCCGCGATCGCATGGTGTTGGATACGCCGCTGCGCTGACGACCCGCCTCTAGCCCCATGACTTGGCTGTAAAGGTCTAGCTTGGCGGCAGGAATAGGGCTACCGTCAAAATCAATGCCCCGCGCGATCGCCACATCAATCGCATCCGCCCCTTGTGTACTTTCAAGTCCTGAACTCATAACCACACCATTTCTAAAACAGCATCCACGCCCATTATTCTACCAAGACCCAGGGAATCTTCCGCGCCACCACCCAAACCTCTGTCACAAAAAAGGCACTCCCGAAGGAGTGCCCGCAACCAGCTAACTTGTTGCAAGCAACGGCCTACGATGCCGCCCACAAACCTGTGCCCAGATTGACATGGTAGTGACTGCCTCGGTAGGTCAGGTCTGCTTCCATTCCTGGCAACGTCATGTCAACCGCTTGGTTGGTGCGGTAAGCATGCCCGCGATATGTGAGGGTGGTCGTTGTGAGATGGCTGTTGCTCAAATTCACAGACTCAGATGTGTTGTCGTATTCAACGCCGCGATAGATCAGTTTCATAGGTTTTCGCCTCTTCAATGAAGGGATAGAGTGAGGCGCGTTCCTTCGGGGAAACTCCCCTACTTCCGTCCTTTTCTAAACACATTGCACGAATGCAGTAGTGCTTCTCTGGGGATGAACGAATTTCTTTCTGTGTTTATTGTTACTGTTTTGGAAATTGCTGTCAAGCCCAGATCCAGTCCAACGGTCACAGTTTTAGCATTTCTCAACAAAGTCACCCGGTTGGGCTGCCCTGCGCTTGGGCTATCCTGCTAGAGGGAACGTTGAGCGCACTAGCCACTGCTGGCCAGTGTGAACCAATAAGGTAAGGCGATCGCTACTAAATTCAAACTCTACGGGGCGAGCCTGCAACTGAGCCCACGCCTGTTGAAAGCTGAGCGGCGTTAGGTGACGCGATGCCACCGTTATGTGGGGCGCAAAGGGGCGATCGGCGTTGGGATTTACAATGTTCAACTCCGCTTGTAAATGCTGCTTTAGAGCCGATTGCAGCGCCAGCAATTCAGGCGTTTGCACCACATTGATAAACAACACCCGTGGGCTAAACGCCCCAAACCCCGACAGTTTGACTAGAGGCGATGATTGGCCTGTGGCAAACGCTGCCAAACAGGTTTCCAAGGCTTCTACTTGACCGAGCGACCACTCAAACGGAGGCTGCAACGTTACATGGGGCGACGCCTTCGCCGTGCTGGTGGCATAGCGATCGCCCAATTCTCGAATCACGCGATCGGCATACTGCTCAACCTCCAGTGGCGGCAGCAACGCCACAAAAAATCGAGATTTAAATTCATCCCTCATCCTTATCTCCTTCCTCCTTCCTTCCCTTCCATCGCGGTATCCTATAAATCCACCCAGCAACACAATGTCTATGCCGTGGTTCGTCAAAATTGAGAAGGGAGTGGTAGATAAAGCAACCTTTGATCAATCGGTGCCAGCCCATCAAGCCTATGTCAGAGTCCTCATTGCCAAGGGGCATCAAGCCAAGACAGGCTATTGGGCAGAACGGGGTGGCGGTATGCTGCTATTTTGGGCAGAATCGCTGGCAGAAGCGGAGGCGATCGTGACGCAAGATCCCTTAGTTCAGAACGGGTGTGTTAAGTATGAACTACATGAGTGGAAGATTGTAGTGGAGTAGCAGGTTAGTAAGGAAGAATGGCAAGGAAGAAACAGAATGGCTGAGAGCAGCGATGGTGGGTTCAAAATTGTGGCGGAGAACCGTCAGGCTCGGTTTGAGTACGAAATTCTGGAAACGTTTGAAGCTGGCATTGAACTACAGGGAACCGAAGTCAAGTCTATCCGCAATGGCAAAGCTAACCTGCGGGACGGGTTTGCCTTAATTCGTAAAGGAGAAGCTTGGCTGCATAACGTTCATATTTCGCCCCACGAAACAGCAAGTCAGCACTTTAACCATGAACCCCGCCGCACCCGCAAGCTGCTGATGCATAAGCAAGAGATTCGTAAGTTAATGGGTAAAGTAGACCAGCAGGGGCTAACGCTGGTGCCGCTCAAAATGTATTTGAAGCGGGGTTGGGCCAAGGTGACGATCGCCCTAGTGCGGGG
>JAYUYI010000615.1:0-7752 GCA_043752545.1 Thermoleptolyngbya sp. | reverse complement strand
GCGTAAATCTAGCCACTATTCTGTGGGGCAGTCGTCTCGACTGCAAGCAGGCAAGATGCCTGCTCCACGGTTGCCAAACTTCCGCCTTGTTGTACTAGCGGCTTTTCACCATTAGTTACGTCTTGTTACTTCCGGTATCTACTTTTTGCCCGATGACCACCGTCCCCGTTCCCCGACAGCCTTCACCCACTCCTGACATGTCTGGCACTGCCCCCTCGCCAGAGATGACCCCGGTGTTTGCCCTCAAGGAACTGGTGTCACGGCTGCACCGGGAGCATAGTAAAGTCCAAGATTTACTCAGTTCGTTGGGGTTTGCCCTGCGCAGCTTCACCAATCTCAATCAGTTTTTGGAGCTAACACCGCTAATCGCCAGTCGCGTCACAGATGCCGATGGGGGTGCTCTGATTCTGTTTAAACCCAACGGCCAAATGCGGCTAGAGCGGATTCACTGCCAAGACAGTCGGCAAAGCCAGAGCATCCGTAAAGCCTTAGAAACCGCGACCAATCAACTCGTGGGGACGAACAGTTCGGGCGGGAAGGTTGTGCCTTTAACGAACTTAACAGCCGCGTTAGACCAGCAAGTCAGTCGATTTCTGGGAGCAGATATTCAGTTTTTTGGTACAGCAATTTTGGCCAAAACCGTGGAGCGCGGTCGGCTCTATGTATTCAGCCGGGATCCAAACTATGAGTGGACTGAAACCCGTCAGAAACTCGTACGGCTAGTGGCCGACCAAACGGCAGTGGCGATCGCCACCGATGAGCTGACCGTTGAACTGCGGAAAAAGGAACGGCTAGATCGGGAATTAGAAATCGGTGCCGAAATTCAATATCAGCTGTTGCCACGGCAGTGCCCCAAGATTGAGGGCATCGAACTGGCCGCACGCTGCCAAACGGCTAACCGAGTCGGCGGCGACTATTACGACTTTATTCCGGCACAGGATGACCAGGCGCGTTCTAAACAAGGGCTAAATGAGTCTGAGCGATGGAGTGTAACTATTGGCGATGTCATGGGCAAGGGCGTCCCCGCCGGGTTAATTATGACCATGCTGCGAGGCATGCTGCGGGCGGAAGTGCTCAATGGTCACTCGCCAGCTCGGATTTTGCAGCACCTCAACCATGTGATGTATGCCGACTTGGAAAACTCTAATCGGTTTGTGACGCTGTTTTATTCCGAATATGATGCCCAAACCCGCCGCCTCGACTACAGCAACGCCGCCCACAATCCGCCCCTCCTGTGGAAGGCGGCCAGTCAGACGCTAGAGCGCTTAGACACTCTAGGGATGCTGATTGGCCTAGATGTAGACACGCAATACTACAATGCGCAGGTGCAGTTAAATCCTGGCGATACGCTGATCTACTTTACCGATGGGTTTCCAGATGCTGCAAACCCAAATGGCGATCGCTACGACGAGGACAACCTCAGCAGAGATTTTCAATGGGCCTGCTGCCACTACCGCTCGCCTCAAGAAATTTTGGATTATTTATTCAATTGCGTACAGCGATTTATTGGGGCAGAGCGTCAAGCAGAAGACGATATGACGCTGATTGTGATGCGGCTCCAATCTCCTGAGGTGGCGTCTGCTTAACGTATTTCTGATAAAAAAACCGTTCTAGAGCTATGAACGAAGCCTGATCAACACGTATAGTTATGGGGAAACATCTGCCTAAGAGAGGATGTTTCTCTACCAATGTTTAGATTATTTCTTATATAGGCTTATGTAGACATCCTATTTGAGTTGTGAAATATGGTTTGGGGTAAGCATCCGGCTTGTCTCAAACTTAGGCCGAAGATATTAAGCTTACGGCTTCATAACCCATTTAGACCTGTCCTGTAAGTATTTCATCAACCCGGTTTCAGCTTACACGCAGAGGAATAATACCCATGGTTCAGCGTGGTTCTACGGTTCGGATTCTTCGCAAAGAATCTTATTGGTACCAAGATGTAGGGACTGTTGCAACAGTCGATCAAAGTGGCATCAAGTATCCCGCAGTTGTGCGGTTTAACAAGGTTAACTATGCCGGGGTAAATACCAATAACTTTTCACTGGCAGAGTTAGTGGAAGTTGCACCCCCTACCGCCAAGTCCAAGCAAACAACTCCAAAGGCATCGGGTGGTAAACAAACGCCCCTTGACCCAAGTCTGCGCCAAACTGGACAAGGATCTGCTCAGGCGGTCAGACCCGGTGCAGCCGCAGATGCACCGGGCACTGACAATCCTCGGATTGAAGGTGATCCCAATCAGGGCACCGAGTCTCGTTAACCGGTAGAAACGCGATTGATAGCGATTAATTAAAGGCGCGATCAATTGTGTCTCTACCCAATTTCTTGTAGAGACGCGATTAATTGCGTCTCTACGAGCGGTTTAGGAGGGGTGCAGATTGGAGCAAGGTTTGGGTATAAGGATGCTGGGGATGGGCAAACAGCGGTGCCGTGGGGCCAAGTTCGACAATTTTTCCAGCGTTCATCACAGCAATGCGATCGCACAAAAACCTGGCAAGCCAAAGGTCGTGGGTAATAAACAGATACGTTAGATCAAACTCACGCTTCAGCTCTAACATCAGTTCCAACACCTGCGCCTGCACACTGGCATCCAGCATACTCACCGGTTCATCGCAAATTAGCAGCTTGGGACGGGTAATTAAGGCGCGGGCGATCGCCACTCGTTGCTGCTGCCCCCCCGACAGATCACCGGGATAGCAGTGATAGTAGTTTTCGACCGGGGTCAACCCCACCCGCTCTAGCATCGCTTCGACTCGGGCTTTCGCCGCCCCGGGGCTAGCCAGTCCGTGAATCAACAGCGGATCGGCAATACTTTGCCCTACCGTCATCAGCGGATTGAGGCAGGCATGAGGGTCTTGAAAGATCATTTGCATCTGTCGCCGCTGCTGCCGCATTGCCTCGATCGACAGTGCGGTCAGGTCTTGGCCTAAAAACTCGATGCGTCCGCCTGTGGGCTGAATCAGCCGCAAAATTGTCCGAGATAGCGTACTTTTGCCACAGCCCGATTCTCCCACCAGCCCTAAAATCTCCCCAGGGTAGAGGTCTAAACTCACCCCATCTACCGCCTTAATCACGCTGCTAGGCTGTCGCGACAGCAGGCGGGCGATCATGTTTTGCTCTAGCGTGTAGTGTTTCTGGAGATTGTCGAGTCTGAGCAGCGGGGTCGCGGGTCGCGGCTCTGAGGTTGCTACCTGCGAGTCAGTTTGACCTGCAGCCAGCTGCACCGCCTCCAATGGCTGCTCAGCTTGCACATGCAGCGCCGCCCGCAGCAGCGATCGCGTATAGTCGTGCTGCGGGTTGCGGAGTACTGTCTGGGTGTTGCCCAGTTCCACCAGCTTGCTGTCGTACATCACGGCAATGCGATCGCAATATTCACCCACCAGCGTCAGGTCATGTGAGATCAGCAGCAGACCCATATCGCGGTCTTGGCAGAGCCGCGTCAGTTCGCGCAAAATCTGAGCCGAAACGGTCACATCCAAACTGGTGGTTGGCTCATCTGCCACAATCAGCTTGGGGTTGAGCAATAGCGCCAGCGCGATCGCCACCCGTTGCCGCATGCCGCCGCTAAACTCGTGGGGATACTGCGACCAGCGGCTAGCCGGAATGTTGACCGCTTCTAGGGTGGCGATCGCCCGCGCTTTGGCCTCTAGCTTAGACAGCGTTGGCTCATGTGCCCGCAGCGTTTCTAGACAATGGTCGCCAATCGTCATCACCGGGTCGAGCCGCGTCATGGGATCTTGAAAGACAATGGCGATCGCCTCACCTCGAAACTGCCGCAAGCTTTCGGGCGACAGGTCAAACACCGACTGGCCGCAAAACATCACCCGCCCCTCGACTTGAGCCGCCGCCGGCAGCAACCGCATGGCGGCTCGTCCCAAGGTCGATTTGCCGCAGCCCGACTCACCCACCAGCCCCAGCCGTTCCCCGGCCTTGAGCGTCAGCGACACTCCATCCACCGCCCAGCTCGTGTGCCGACTGCCATCTGCTAGCACCCCCCCGCGCTGAAACGGATAGGCAACCCGCAAATTTTCAATACAAAACAGAGCATCACTCATGAAAGTCGTCGGCGTAGGATCGTTGCTATTATACGGGCGAGTTAGCTGTTAAAACTGTCTAGGAACCGTGATGCTTTTCGTGCAGAACATCGCGTTCTAAACCAGAACAGCCCCCTTTAACCACCACGCCCTACCCCATGTTTCTCTTTCTTTCCAAACTCCTTCCTTTATTTATTTACCCTTTGGGGCTAGCCTGTTTGCTGATTGTGGTGGCCATGGTCAAACTATGGAAACGCCCCAGGCAAGCCGCAATCTGTTTAGTTCTGGCGTTAACAGTTCTCCTCGCTGGCAGCAACGGCTGGCTATCAAACCAGCTCGTAAAATCTTTAGAGTGGCAAAACCTACCGATCGCTAATCTGCCCACCGCCGAGGCCATCGTCGTGCTAGGTGGCAGCGTCAAGCCGCAGATTTCGCCTCGCCCCGCCGTCGATTTAGCCGAATCTGGCGATCGCGTGCTCTACGGCGCGCAGCTCTACCGCGAAGGTAAAGCCCCGCTGGTGATTATGAGCGGCGGGCGGATTGACTGGAAAGGCGGCGGCCCCCCCGAAGCAGGCGACATGGCCACAGTCGCCGCAACCCTGGGCGTTCCAGCCGCTGCCATTGTGCAGGAGCCAATCTCCCTCAATACCTACGAAAATGCCGTCGAAGTCAAAAAAATCTTGCAAGCCAAAGGGATTCAGCGCATCTTACTCGTTACCTCAGCCCTGCATATGCCGCGATCGCTCGCCATCTTCCAAAAGCAAGGCATCGACGCCATTCCCGCCCCCACCGACTTCCTAGTCACCAACCAAGAAATCCAGGAAGTAGACAGCAGCCCTCAGGCCACCATTTTGAACGTACTCCCCGATAGCGATCGCCTCCAACAAACCACCCGCGCCATCAAAGAATACGTCGGACTAGTGATTTATCGGCTAAAAGGATGGCTTTAGGGAGTTTTGAATTTTGAGTTAATTGGCTAGTAACTACTCAGTCCGCCCACCCTGCGGGAAGCAAGCTACACCCCAAATCCCTCTCCCAAGTAGGGAGAGAGACTTTGAACTAGTTCGGTTCCCCTTCTCCCTACTTGGGAGAAGGGGCTAGGGGATGAGGGCTGTTTATAGCCTGAGTAGTTACATTGGCTAATTCAAAACTCAAAATTTACTGTTCCGCCGATGTTCCGCCGAGTTTAAATAATCTCTAGTTCCACATCACGCAGATGGGCTTTGAACTTTTTGGTGAACTTTACAAGCACTGGAAAATTCGCACTGATGGGCTTTTCATGCCAAGTGCTGACAAGACCTATCACCTCACCCTCTTGACCTTGCAGATCAAACGGCTCGTTCCGGTGTTCCGGATGGTGGTAGACCAGAACAGATTCTTTTACTCGAACGCGATCGCCAGCCTTCATACAGCTCTACAGTGTTGCTTCCTCTACCAGTTATTCTGAATTAGGCGCAGGATTGCCCAAACGCTACCAGCGATAACCTTCACTATCTTTGCACACGATGGGTCACTTCCCAACTGACAGAAAATCGGGAACCATAGACAATAAGCGCAGAAAAGCGGTTTACGGTTGAGATATATCCTGTGGCGGACGCTGCAAATTAGGCATACCACTCTGCCGCCAGAGCTGGAATCCGATCGCCCCTAGGGCTAGCAATACGGCTAGCAGTCCCAAGATCGTAGTCCAGGGTAGAGAAAATTTGGGTCGAGTCGGGGTAAATGTGCCCTCAAGCAGGGCCGCTGTAGGATCAGTCTCGTCGTCATAGAGCAGGGCTTTAGACGCCTGAGACAGCTCTGTCTCAGGCGGCTCCAGCGCAGCAGTGGGAGGCTGGGGGGGAGGCTGGGGCACGTTTGGATCAAACAGGTGAACCTGATCGACAGAGACGTGAGCGTGCATCAGGACGACTGATGTATTGTCGTGGCCGTTTTTGGCATCGGCTAGGGCTACCCAGGCTTGAGCCGCTGCGTCGAGGGACAACGTGCCATCCAAAACAGCATGGGTCAGGTCTTTCCAGGATTGCTCTATCCAACTGTTATCACTTAATCCATCAGAGCACAGCATGAGAATGCCCTCTGCATCGAGCAGAAATCGCTGAACATTGGGGTAGAGGGCATCGGCAGTGCGGGTGCCCATCGCTTGGATGAGGATGCCCGCATCGGCTCGGGTGAGCGCTTGTTGATAGGTATCACGTCCCATCCGCACCTCGCGTCCGGCCACGTCATCGTCTAAAGTCAGCAGGTAGCAACCGGAAGCCGTCAGCCAGTAGGCGCGACTGTCGCCCACATGAGCCAGGTAAAGCTCGTGGGCATTGCGATCGCCCCGTGCCGTTTTAACTAGCTGCGGCAATTGCAGCGCCATCACCAGCGTGGTGCCCATCCGCTGTCGGGCTTCTCGGCCTTGGCTATCGTTTTGAGCCGCAATGACGTTATTGACCACGCGAATAATCGCTTCAAGCTGCTGCATCACCACATCGGGAGACATGATTTCGGGCTGCTGAGCCACTTCGCTGAGCAATGCCTGCACTTGCAGTTGAAGCGATCGCACCGCCAACTGGCTGGCCACTTCGCCCCCGGCATGCCCACCAATGCCATCGCACACGATCGCCAACTGCGGCAACCGGGCCAGTTCAGACGCCGCGTTGACAAAGCCAGATGCCGTGGCGCAAGCGGGCGGGGGATAACAGGCATCTTCATTGTGGGTGCGCCGAGGCCCTGTGGATGTCGCCGCCGCTGTCGTTAGGCGCAGCGTCGATTGAGCCAATTGCTCCAGCAGCATTTGGTTGAGACGGAGAGCGATCGCCCGCAACCCGCCATCTCCAGTGGATGTATCTTCAGTGGATGTATCTTCAGTGGATTTAGAGGAATCTGCCTGCATCTGTTGACAGAGCTGCAACAGATCTGGCGCAAGGATTGGATGCAGCCGATCAGCCCAGCTGAGCCACAGATCAGCCAAATCGCTTAGATGGGGTGACTGCACCGACTGGCGATCGTCCACCAGCTCCCGCAGCCACACCCGCCAACCTTCTACACAAATATTACCGGGCAGCAGCAGGCTAGACGCAGCTCCATATTCCAGCAGCGGTGCCCATAGCTCCAATAGTTGCCACAGCCAGTAGAGCTGCCGCATGGGCACAGCGGCCTTGAAGCTAAAGGCCAGAGTTGGCAGCGGTTTGCCAGTTTGATCGAGCGGCACATTTTCTAACAGCAACACCGGCTCGGCCAGATGCCCGGCCAGATGCCCTAGCTCATGGATGCCATACAGCGTTGGCAGGTGCAGCCGATGGGCATACAGCTTTAAGTAGGGCAAGGCTCGATCGGGCAAGCTGTCGGGGAGATAGGGCGGGGTGGCGGGCTGCGTCTCTAGCCAAACCTGCGGCGCAATCACGAGGTAGCGATCGCCCATCTCTGTGCCGAGCGCAACCGTTTCTGCCCCTGCCCCCACCGCCCACAGGTAGCGATAGACCAGCGGCGTGTCGCACTTCACACAGAGCGGCTGCCCCAGCGGGTTAGCAGACCGACAGCTAGGATTAACGCACTGCATCTGGGCAGGAAAGCGGCCACTCGTGGCGCGATCGGAGGCAGGGGAAGAAGTCATGGGCAAACAAAAAAATATAAGTGACTAGCGGATCAAAACCACAGTACAAAACCACATCGTAAACGCGTACAACAGCCCTACTTTTTGATCAGAGTACACCGGGATTGTCAGAGCGAACCA
>JAYUYI010000614.1:0-3135 GCA_043752545.1 Thermoleptolyngbya sp. | reverse complement strand
TGCTGCCGACTAAGATGTCGGGAATCAGCCGGACGTGGCGATCGCCAATAATTTGCATTAGCTGCATGGCCGTGTAGCTGTTGGCTCCCAGCGCCTCTACCCCCGCGCTATAGGTTTCTGCCCGAGCATTGCCCGTCGCGCGAATTGAGTCGGCCTCGGCCACTGCCTTTAATTTGACGGCTTCCGCTTCCCCATTGGCGCGTTTAATATCGGCCTTGGCTTGCAGGTCGGCAATGCTAACGTTTTGTTCAGATTTCACCATTTGCTGCTGAATGTCTGCCATGGCTGTTTCTCGTACCAGCTGCTGCCGCTGGGTTTGCGCCATCTGCTGCACTTCGTAGGTCTTGCGCTGCTCTTCGGCAATTTTGCGATCGGTTTGAGTTTGCATCAGTGACTCGGGCGGCTGAATATCGCCAATCAACGTGTCGATCGCCTGCACATCATAACTCCGCAGCGCCTGCTGAATGTATTGTGCTGCTTCGGCCTGCCGCTCACTGCGAGCGCTGAGAAAGTCAAGCACCGTATAGTCTTGTGCCGAATTGCGGAAGTAGTTGCCAACCGTGGGTTCCAGTACATGATCTACCAGGTTTTGCATCGCCCCAACGCGGGAAATTACCTTCGGCGCATCCAGCGCCCCCACGTGGATAATTTGGGCAATTTCCAGGTCAAAGGCAAAACCATCTTTAGAGCGCACCTTGAGCGAATTTAGCTTCGAGTCATAGTTATGGCGCTCGGTTCGCACCGACCAGTTCAGCACAATATTGGTGGTGGGCACCAGTTCTACCTTCATCACATGGGTATTTAGCGGGTGCTTGCCGGGATATAGCGGCTCTGTCCAAACGCCCTTATGGCCGGGATGCACCAGGTCGCCGTGGGTAAAGGAGACGCCGCTCACATCTTCGTGCGCCTTGCCCACATAGGAAATTACTACCCCCACATATCCAATCGGGATTTCGGTCATGGGGGTCTGGTCTACCTCCACGCACCACGGGTTCAGATTCCATGAACCCGACAGCAAAACCTGCTCTTGCAAGCCCCGGCGGCCACCCGCCTGGATAAACAGCTCCCCATTTTGAAAATTATTGTGGCCTGGAACCGTTTGCCCCGCAATTTCCCCTGGCTCAATCGGCAACCCGTCTAGCGCCGTCACAATGCCTACCTTGTCGGCGACGACCGTGTAGACCTTCAGTTTTTCTGAATCCATTCCGTGCTGATTGGCAGTGGCACTAGTAATCACCTTAAACAGAGCCGTATTAATTCGGTAGGTGCCAGCCGTCAAAAAGCCCATCTGACGACCCTTTTCGCCATGGTTGAGCAAAAACTTGCGAGCATCTTGAAAATTGTCGCAGAGAACGGTTTTACCCAAAATTCTCTCGGGTGGAATCGCCGCACCATCGTTGGCCACCAGTAGAGCAATTTCCCCCTGGGGCACCACAATCATCGGCACTTTTTGAACGGCAAACTGCCAGGGGAAATAGCCCCAATGCCAGCCGGGGGACAGGGTATCGGCCTGATATCCGGCCTCCCCATTCAGCGCCACCAACCCACCCGGCGGCAAGCGTCCACCAAATTTTTTGACCACCACCCCCACTTCTTTTTCACTAATAATCATCAGGCCGGTGACCGAGGAGAAGAAGAACAGCCCCCCAATCAACAGCACACCTCCCACCAGAACAGGGTTAAAGGAATCGATCAAACCCATCTGCTGAATCATGGGTTTAGCTGCCGGCAATTGAATGGGTGCAGCTTTAGGCAGAATCGCCACGGACTGAAGGGGCGGCTGATTTTGCGGACTGACAAGAGGTAGCTCGATTCTAGAGGCCGCTGGGAGCTGAGGAGCCAAATCGGCACGAGACGGGGGAGCCGCGATCGCCGCTCCGACCGCCAGTACAGAAACCGTAACAGACGCAATCAGGTGGGCGGTTTGGCGAGACTGCTGAAGCGGAGTCAGTCTAGCAAACACGGTATGAATTTTCATAAAAATACGGTACTTTGCCGTATAGGAGTTGTTTATTCACCCTGACACAAATTCTGCAATACCCGTCAAAAATTCAGAATTGGGTTTACAGGTCTGCTCAAATGCATGAGATCTAAATTTAGTGATCAAATTCCAGTCAATTCGTTACTATTAACGTCCGAATGCGGTAAAACCACGATTAAATTCATCCATACCACTGAAGGCCGGGGTTTAGGGAGAACGGGTATGCACTTATCAACGTTTTTGGCAGTGCATCGCTGCCTTTTTAAGACCACATCGGCTCAGCCAACGTCAACAAGCTGGATTGGCAGAAAGGAAGCAGGTTTGGGTATGGCGATCGCCATCATTGCCACCAGCCTGGTCACGCCTGCTTGGGCAAATCAGCCTCGGCTCAACGACGTCTCACCTCCCAGCCAACATCGCGCTGCCGTATTCCAACTGCTGTTTGTAGACCCGATTGCCGGAGATGACCGCAGCGACGGGGGGCAGCGATCGCCTCTACGCAGCATCACGCGCGCCGTCCAGTTGGCTCAGCCAAATACCGTCATCTTATTGGCCGCAGGCACCTATAGCGCCCAAACTGGCGAACGGTTTCCGATCACCCTGCCGCCCAATGTCAGCCTGCAAGAAAACCCTGCCAGCGAGGAGCGCGGGGTGACAATTCAAGGCGACGTGGTAGGCGGTCAATTATCGCCGACTATCGTCACCAGCCGGGTGACCGAAAACCCCACGGCAGCAGTCAATCGGGCAGCAGCAGCGTCCACCCCAACCGCATCCAGTTTCTTGGTATTGACGGGCGACTACCCCCCCGGAACGCTGGCACCGCGTTCCCAATTCCGCCCTACCACCCGATCAAGTGCGGCTCTGCCCAATCCTGAGCGGCCTAATGCGGCTCTGCCTAATACTGAACTGCCCAATACTGTAGTAGTCCCTGCTAGCCCCTTTAGGACAACTAGCTCAGCGGGAAGGACAACTAGCTCAGCGGTAACCTCCCGGGCAGACTCAGCCCCGATCGCCCCAGTCAGAGGCGTATCCATTAGCGTTCGCCCGCCAACTGTGGCCCCGAGTCCAACGGCGCATGAACCGATGACTGCCCCACCCGTTGCCCCGCCGTCTAGACGGGTGGCATCCTCGGCGCAATCGAGTGTTGCCATTCC
>JAYUYI010000613.1:0-3137 GCA_043752545.1 Thermoleptolyngbya sp. | reverse complement strand
AGGGCGTCGGAATATCTTGAGAAGCAAGGCGGATGACGGGGGCATCTAGTTCATCGAACAGGCGATCGATAATGGACGCCGTTAGCTCTGCGCCGATGCCGCCCGATCGCATGCATTCTTCTACGATAATGACGCGGTGAGTCTTGCGAATCGAGGCTCCAATCGTGTCAAAATCTAGCGGTTTCAAAGAAATCAGGTCAATCACTTCGGGATCGTAGCCCTCTTTCTCCAGAGTTTTGACCGCCTGCATCACATGATGCCGCATCCGCGAATAGGTAAGGATGGTAACATCGCCCCCTTCACGCACCAATTCTGCCTTGTCGAGCGGCAGTAAATACTCTTCATTGGGCAAATCTTGCTTCAGATTGTAGAGCAATACATGCTCAAAAAACATAACGGGGTTGTCATCTCGAATCGCTGATTTGAGCAAACCCTTGGCGTTATAGGGCGTAGAGCACGACACCATCTTTAGACCCGGAACGCCTTGGAAGTAAGACTCTAGGCGCTGCGAGTGCTCGGCTCCCAACTGCCGCCCCACGCCACCGGGGCCTCGCACCACTAAAGGAATCTTGAAATTGCCGCCCGACGTGTAGCGCAACATCCCCGCATTGTTAGCAATTTGGTTAAATGCCAACAGTAGAAACCCCATATTCATCCCTTCAATGATCGGTCGCAGCCCAGTCATAGCCGAGCCAACCGCCATCCCAGCAAAACTATTTTCCGCAATGGGTGTATCCAATAACCGCAGATCTCCGTACTTTTTATAGAGATCTTTTGTAACTTTGTAGGAACCCCCGTAGTGCCCCACATCTTCTCCGAGGACGTATACAGAAGGATCTCGCGCCATCTCTTCGTCGATCGCTTCCCGCAGTGCGTTGAATAGGAGGGTTTCTGCCATCTGGATTGCTTTTTCAGTGGGTATTCAATCTAGAATCTTAACTGGTTGAGGAAGCTTATAGCAATTTACGCAAAATCTATGAACTTTAGGCGGAAACAGGTCACTGTGTAAGAAATGACTGTACAGGACACGATTTTTGGTTAGAATTTCTTTTCGTTAATGTGTGTCAGAAGTCAGGCGATCTACCCTCCAGGTAGTTTGACCAAGTAGTTGGGAAATCCACAATCTTTAGGAGTTTAGTGTGAACGGCAAGGTTGTGAACGCGAAGGTTGGAGTTGTGAAAACGAAAGTTAGAATGCTGGGCAGGCTCGGATTGGTGGCCGTAATGGCGATCGCACTAGTTCTGCTGTGGAGTGACAAAGGATTAGTCCCGTTAGGAAATCGTGCTAGCGCGCAGCTCAGTCCGGCTCAAATACCAGCACCGCTGCCACCCGATCCCATTCCAAACGACCTGCGGCAGCTTTTAATTCCGGGCAATGTAAATCTGACGGCAGATCTGGCGGCGATCGTTTTACCCTACCCAACCCTCCACGACCTGCCCGCCTCTTCCTACACCCCTCGTCAAGAAAACGCCATTCCCGACCCTAGCAACTACGGCTACCGATTCTTGACCGATGCCCGAGGCAACCCCGTTGATAACGCCCCCATTGTCGTGGTGCATGAAACCGTTGGATCGGCCAGCAGCGCCATCAACACCTTCCGCACTCCCCACCGCAATGGAGCCGACCAGCGCACCTACCATGCCTTGATCCGGCGTAACGGCAGCGTGGTCTATCTACTGCCGCCCGAATATCGAGCATTTGGGGCAGGCAATTCAGTTTTTGCAGGGCCAAATGGCTCCGAAAGCGTTGTCACCAACCCACTATTTCCAGCTTCAGTCAATAACTTTGCCTACCATATTTCTCTAGAAAGCCCATCCGATGGCCGAGGCAATGGGGCACAGCACAGTGGATATACCGACGCCCAATATCGCTCATTGGCTTGGCTGACAGCGCGCACCGGGGTACCAGAAGCGCGCCTGACTAGTCACAAAGCAGTCGATCGCTCGGGATCCCGGCGGGATCCCCGCAGCTTTGATCAAGACCGCTTTTTGACCCTATTGCGCGACTATCCACCGGCCTAACTTGGCCGTGCGCTCTGGCCAACCCTACAACCAATCCCAGTTGTCTGATGATTCTGTGAGGAAAGGGATAATTTGTAGTTCTACCTGCAAAAACTGAGCGAGCCAATGCGCCACTGGTTTGAGGCCAACGCGAGCATACCGTTCTTCTGAGATAAACAGACGCTCTCCAGAGATTAGAACCAGTTGAATGCGATGAGTCGCGTCGTGGTCATCGGGAGCATAGGTTTCTTCTAATCGAATGGTCAAAATTTGAGCCAACGCAAAGTCCTGATTCAAATTCGTGTGGCTTGGATATCCTCGAATGGTTAGCAGATTCTCGTGCCTATCGATCACGTACGCGATCGCAGCGGCAGGCTGGGCAAAACTTTGGGGCTTACGAATCGTCAGCTGCTGTGACGTTTTCTCGGCTATCCACCCCACAAAAGTAGCTGTTCGCCGGGTTTGGCCGCTGGCATCCAGTAAACTGTCAATGTGGTTCTCGATGGTGCCCAACTTCCCTTTGGAGGCAGGGAAGGCCGCCACTGGAACTGTAATTGAAAGCGGCTCCCCCCGCAGGCGATCGCCTTGCTCTAGCCAAAGACGCAGCCACGCCACATAAAATCCCTTACCACGGCTAACAACTTCAGCCCCAGTAACTTGGCGTAATGGATAGGTGACCGTTTGACTTGCTAGGAGGCGATCGCGTTTCAAACTAACTTGCCCGAGCTTTTGATCGAGCACCAGCGTCTTTGTTTGGCAACACAGTGCCAACAGCAACAGCCCTAGCCCCATGAGAATTCCCCCTACTTGACTCATTTCCCGAGAGAGATGCAGGCTGACTGGTACCCAAAGTTGGCAAGCACGAAAATGACAGAAAAAAGGCTGGATTAACGCACCCGCCCCGACCAACATTAGCCCTCCACCTAACCCCCACTGCATAACGTTTGACTGAGATTGCACCGCTAGCCGGGTGGATGAGTGTTCTAAAACTTTCATAGCGGCGACAGAGTCCAAATAGAGATCTTACGCAATGTTTCCGTTCAGGCTCAATCAACTGTGCTTCCCAAAACTGTGGATTTGATCAAGTAGCGCCAAGCCCTAGCCTTACTTCCATAACGAGTCCATCTCATCACCAGT
>JAYUYI010000612.1:0-3138 GCA_043752545.1 Thermoleptolyngbya sp. | reverse complement strand
CAAGACCTGGGCACCGATGGGTATTACCGGACTTCTGCTTCCAAGACTGCTTCATTTTTGCGGTTGCGCCGGTTCCGCATGGCGATAGCCAGAGGCTTGTCAGACATTGCATTGGAGAGCAGTTTAACCAGTTCCTTGATCGTCGCAGACTCGACCAAAAAGCCGATATTGATTTGTTGAATCGGTTTCTCTATTATACCCTACAATCCATATTGTGTATGAATCTCAGCCACCTTGAACATGTAGATTGTGAGTACCACTTCGCGGAAGCAAGCTACATTCGTGCGGTGTTCCCCTCCCTCGCCTACGGCATTGATCAGAAAACCCACCCTCACTCACGCGCCTCTCATCCCGACGTTACTCCTACGGAGTCGCTACGCGAACACCTGAGTACAGGTAGAGCGCGGGGCTTCCCGTCTAGGAGCTAACGCTAGAGAATTAATCTCTCTAAACGAAAAGGCACCCGACTGCGGGTGCCTTTTCAGCTGTAACCGTGATTTTGAGAACCGATTTACACGGAGAGGGTGCGTCGCTTCGTGATCAGGCGGTAGGTTTCAACAATGTCACCATCCTGCCAATCTTTGAAGTCATCTAAGCCAATACCGCATTCATATCCGGCATTCACTTCTTTGGCGTCTTCCTTCATCCGCTTCAGCGAATCTAAGGTGCCCGTGTAGAGCAACTCGACCTTGCGACGGATGCGAACCTTACAGTTGCGGATGGCCTTACCCGATTGCACATAGCAACCTGCAACAGCTCCTTTCCCTACCGCGAACACGGCACGAACTTCCAGCTGACCCAAAGGCTCTTCGACCATTTCTGGCTCTAGCAAGCCTTCCATCGCTCCTTGAACATCTTCAAGCAGCTTATAGATGATGCTGTAGTCTCGTACGTCCACCCCAGCTTGATCTGCTGCGTAGCGGGCACCGCTGGCAAAGGTAGTATTGAAGCCGATAATCACCGCGTTACTGGCCGCAGCTAGGTCTACGTCAGTTTCTGTAATTTCTCCTGGAGCGGCTAACAGCACTCGAACCTGCACTTCTTTTTGGGGAAGCTGTTGCAGAGATGAGACGATGGCCTCTAGAGAACCCTGAACGTCGGACTTGATCAAAAGGTTAAGTTCCTTCAGATCGCCTTCTTGAGCCTGGACAGACAGCGTATTGAGGCTAACTCGACGAGATGCCATCGACTGCTGCAAGCGAGATAAGCGCTGTTCGTCAGCTCGATTGCCTGCGATCGCCCGCGCTTCCTTCTCATCCAGATACACATCGAACTCGTCGCCGGCGGCTGGGACATCGCTGAGTCCTAGTACCTCAACCGCAAACGATGGGCCAGCAATATCAACCCGTGCGCCGCGATCGTCAATCATGGCTCGAACTTTACCAAAGCTCGAACCCGCTACGAGGGTATCGCCCACGCGCAAAGTACCGTTTTGGATCAGTAAGGTGGCCACTGGCCCGCGTGCTTTATCGAGATTGGCCTCAATCACCGTACCCTTAGCAGGCCGGTCAGGGTTGGCATAGAGGTCTTCTACCTCAGATACCAGCAGAATCATGTCTAGTAGCGTGTCTAGGTTGTCACCGGTTAAGGCACTAACCGGCACCATGATGGTGTCACCGCCCCATTCTTCTGCGACCAAGCCATACTCGGTTAGCTCTTGCTTCACGCGATCGGGCTGTGCCCCTTCTTTATCGACCTTGTTGATAGCAATCACAATTGGCACTTGAGCCGCCTTCGCGTGGCTAATGGCTTCAATGGTTTGAGGCCGCACCCCGTCATCGGCAGCAACAACCAGGACGGCTATGTCGGTAACCCGTGCCCCCCGTGCTCGCATCGCCGTAAAGGCTTCGTGCCCAGGAGTATCTAGGAAGACCACCTGTTCAGGCTTGCCGTTGTGAGTGACATCAACGTGGTACGCCCCGATGTGCTGAGTAATGCCCCCAGCTTCACCTTGAGCCACTTTCGTTTTACGAATCGAATCCAACAGGGTAGTTTTACCGTGATCGACGTGACCCATGATGGTGACGACAGGAGGACGGCGCTGGAGGTGATCCAAATCGCCCGCCGAGATCATCTCGATTACCTTCTTGGCCTCAGCTTCGGTGACTCCGGTCTCAACTACAACGCCCATTTCCTCTGCCACCATAGTCGCAGTTGGGACATCTAGGATCTGGTTGACCGAGGTCATGATCCCCTTCATAAACAAGGCCCGAATAATTTCGGTGTCTGCTACCGCCAGCCGACTTGCTAGCTCGGAAACGCTCAGCCCGCCTGTTAAGGTGATCATCTCAGCCTTCTGCAGCGTGTCTTGCTCACGGCGATCGCGTCGGCTATAGCGAGACTCAGAAGAGCTGCCTGGTTTTTTGCGAGACGGAGCTGCCACAGCTGCCACTGGCCTCGACGACTGACCAGGACGCCCTTTGGGCTTGGGTGGGCGCATGAGCGACAGGCTAATGGCGGTGGGCGAAACTTCTCCGCTCTCCCCGTCTTCATCTAGAATTTCGTCTAGATCAATATCCTCATCTTCATCAACCACCGTTCGCCGTTTGGCCTTAGTGGTGCCCTTAGCCGCCTTGGCGCTTTCTTCTTGCTCCTCTTCTTCTTCCCAGCCCTTACCCCGCTTGACCATTTTGGGCGGCGTTGGTTTGGCCTTCGGGTCTTCAGCCGCCGCTCCAAACCCTGGCGATCCCGGCTTGATGGGAGCCGCAGGGCTGTCTAAACTTCTGCCTTCGGTGGTAGGACGAACAGGCTTGTGGCGCAGTTCAATGACGGGCTTGGCTCGCAGAACGGGTGATTCTGACATTTCCGTAATCGGAATGTGGCCGCTGGCGGTCATTTCGGCTCGTGCTGCTGGCGATCGCCGAATGATTCCCTGACCTTCGCTTGCACTGCGGGTCGGTGCGGGTTCACTCCGATTAGCCGATCCAGCTTTTTTCAGCATAGGACGGCCAACCGCTGAGCTGGCTTCAGAGCGCGTTGCAGGCTTGGCCGGTGGCCCAACTAGCGGCGGAGCATCAGCGGCGATCGCGATTGCCCGATCTGGCTTAGACTCAGCTGAGGTCTCACTCGCGCGATCGCTCACAGGAGCCTGAGGCTGACTGGCTGTCTCAATGGCGCTATACTCCAGCGACACTTGAG
>JAYUYI010000611.1:0-3140 GCA_043752545.1 Thermoleptolyngbya sp. | reverse complement strand
TAGAGCAGCGCCGCCGCGAGCTGGTCAGCGACCTGACTCACGAACTCCGCACCCCTCTGACGGTATTGGAAGGGTATCTAGAAGGCTTAGCCGATGGCACGATTGAATCGTCGCCTGCGGTGTACGAGCTGTTGAGCAAAGAAGCCAGTCGAATGCGGCGACTCGTCAACGATTTGCAAGAACTTTCCAAAATCGAAGCGGGCTATCTGCCAATCGATGCTCAGCAGGTCGATCTGTATCCGCTGTTAAATTCTGTTGTGCAGCGCTTCTCAGATCAGCTCTTGACCCAAGACAATCCTCATATTTATCTCGACTACCCGCCCGAAACCCCTCTAGTGCTGGCGGATCCGGGGCGCGTAGAGCAAATTTTAGTCAACCTGCTCAGCAATGCTCTCCGTTACACCACAGTTGGTAGTATTACCGTGCATGTATGGCATACCGAAAGCCAGGTGTGGATTGCGGTAATCGACACTGGGCAAGGAATTTCACCCAACGACTTGCCGCACGTCTTCGATCGATTTTGGCGCGCCGATCGCTCGCGCAATCGCCACTCGGGCGGCACCGGCATTGGGCTAGCCATCTCTCGTCGCTTAGTTGAACTTCAAGGGGGCACTATTGATGTCGATAGTGAACTAGGTATAGGGAGCGTGTTCAAATTTTCTTTACCTCTAGCTCATATGGGGTAAGCAGGGTCGGTAAATTCACCCGACGCGGCTTCAGGCTATTTCCCAGAATTGGGCAGCAGCGGACGCATCACCATAAATCCAGCTCCAAATGCCGTTAGAATGATGGCCAGCACTGTAAACCATAGCCATAGACCGCTCAAATCGCGGGGAGAGTTGGCCGGATTCCGCAGAGACTGCATGGGATCAGATTGTTCGGTGAACAATTGAGTGGGCGGCTCATTAGATTCCATGGTAGGAAAGTTGGGAACAGACACGTTGACGAGTGAGGCGTTGGCGGATGGATTTGGCGATCGCCCCGGTTGCTTCAAGCGTGCACCCGCCGGACGGATTTGGTCGGCAATGGCTTCCGCATTAGCACGGGCGGCGCTTGAAGGAGCACCCCAAGTTGGCTGAGGCGATTCAGTAATGTGCTGTAGATTAGTCATCGAACCGGATAGGCGTTCGATTTCTTGACGAAATTGTTGATTTTGGCGGGTTAGCTGCTGATTTTGAGCATTGAGAGAATCTAACATCGCCTTACTGGCCTGCAATTCTGCCGACAACTCTCGGTACACTGAAAGCGGCACCGTCGGGGAATAGCTGCCCCCATTAGCACTCTGGCTTGAATTCCCCGAATTTTGTATAGAAGGTTCAGGGTTGGAATTTGATTTCATCAGTCTTGTGTTTTCTAAAATTGAGGTTGGAAGCTGCCTACAAATATATGCTTAAAAACAGCTGAACTCGTCAGAATTTAAATCTGAGTCATCAAAATTTTGCCAAATCCCTCTGCACCATGAAACTTGTCCCTTTTCCTAAGCTCTGCTGGCTTAACGTCTACTGGCGAAAACTGCTGCCTGTTTTACTGGTGAGCATCACCGTTTTATTGAGCAGTTGCAACCTAGCCCAGTTTCAAAGCCAAGGAACCCAACTTACCCAGTTAGTAGAAGCTGAGATCAGCGATCCCAAAACCTTCAACAGCCCCATGAGCAATGAGGCTAACCCCGTGTTTGGGTTGATTCTGGAGGGGCTAATTTCAACCAATGGGATCACAGGCGGATTGGAACCTGCATTAGCAGAATCCTGGGATATTTCTGACGACCAGCAGAGGATTACCTTTACGCTGCGAGAGGGGTTGCAGTGGTCTGACGGACAACCGCTAACCGTGGATGACGTGGTATTTAGCTTCAACGATATTTACTTCAACCCCGAAATTCCCAGTGGCGAGAGTGACATCTTGCGGGTCGGCAAAGATGGCATTTTCCCCAGCGTTGTCAAGCTCGATCAACGGCGGGTAGAGTTTCGCTCTCCCGAACCCTTTGCCCCTTTGTTGCGCTACGCCGGAGGCATTCCTCTGCTCCCCAAACATGCGCTAGCCGACTATGTCTTTTCCACGGGTGAAGATGGCAAACTCCGCTTTTTATCCGCCTGGGGTACCGATACACCGCCTCAAGAAATCATCGGCAGCGGCCCATTTCGACTGTTGAGCTATCAGCCCGCTGAGCGCGTTATTTTAGAAAAAAACCCGTATTATTGGCGCAAAGATGCCCAAGGGAATGGCTTGCCCTATATTGAACGATTTGTGATTCAAATTGTTGATTCAGTAGACACCGAACTGATGCAGTTTCGGTCGGGTGGCTTGGATATTTTGGGAGTTCCTGCTAACTACTTCAGGCTAATTAAGCGAGAGGAAAAACGAGGGGACTTCACCATTTATAACGGTGGTTCCACCCTCAGCAACTCATTTCTCACCTTTAACCTCAACCAAGGTAAACGCCAAGGCAAGCCGCTGGTTGACCCCATCAAATCTCGCTGGTTCAACACCCTAGAATTTAGGCGGGCGATGGCCTTGGCGATCGACCGCCAGACGATGATTACTAACATCTATCAGGGCATTGGGGAGCCGCAAAACTCACCCATTTATCGCCAAAGCCCTTATTATTTATCGCCTCAAGCAGGGCTGCCCGTTTATGACTACAATCCTAAAGCCGCCAAGGCTCTATTGTTGGAGTCGGGCTTCAAATATAGCGAATCCCAACAGCTGATGGATGCTGACGGTAACCCGGTACGTTTTACATTGATTACCAATGCGGGCAACAAAATTCGTGAGGCCATAGGAGCGCAGATCAAACAAGATCTGGCTAATATCGGAATTACGGTAGACTTTCAGCCTGTTGCCTTCAACACGCTAGTGGCTAAACTGTCAGATACTCTGGATTGGGAAGCGCATATTTTGGGCTTTACTGGCGGTGGGGTAGAACCCGATGGCGCTCGTAACATCTGGTCGGTCAATGGCACTCTCCATGCCTTTAACCAGGGGGCACAGCCTGGTCAAGATAGTTTGGAAGGCCGCATTGTGTCTGATTGGGAAGAAAAAATTAGCCAGCTTTACATTGCAGGCAGCCAAGAATTAGACGAGAACAAGCGTAAAGCCATTTATGCCGAAACCCAAAAACTTGCCCAAGAATATTTACCGTT